>NZ_BAAGXJ010000004.1:0-77460 GCF_054779895.1 Microbacterium lacusdiani
CACGGTGACCGCGCCCACGTTCACAACGAGGCCGGCCACCGAACGGTTACACCACTATGCGGGACGCCACCTCAGCGGCTGATCTGGTGGAGTCGACTCGATGAAGGCGATGGCGCCGAGGAGGTTCGTGATCTCGCGCTGCTGCTCGGACGCTCCGCCGGTCGTGGCGTTCGCGTCGCGGATGGCATCGAAGATCGTCGTCCTGTTGCCTTCGATGCGTGCCGAGATGACGCTCGACATGAGTTGGAACAGCGCGTGCAATTCCCCGAGGAGCTCGGTGCGCGTCGTTCCGTACCCCAGGTTCCCTCGTAGACGCTCGAGATCGACGATCAGCTGTACGAGCGGAGAGTCGAAGTCGACGCTCGGCAGTCGGTACTTGCCGGGTGTCATAGGACTACTTTGAGCATACTGCGGAACTAATTGCAATGCTTCCGCATAAAGCCCAGATCAACCAATCATAATCCTGTCGCACAGTCGGACATCTATTTCCGTGTGCGTGAAGTGCTTCTTGCGGATGCCGCTCCGTTGAATCCCCCTTGCCCGAAGATGACGGCGAGCGACGGCGCGCTCGCGCGCGCCTGACCGCGCGCACCTGCTCGCGCGCGCCTGACCCGCGGGCGCAGGCGCTTCGCAGGGGCGTCGCTCTACGCTGGACGCATGAGCGACGCCCCCATCCGCCCCGCGAACACGGCCGTGCGCGCCACGGGCGTCCGTCAGGTCCGGCCGCAGACGGAGGGCTGGCAGCAGAAGAAGGACGAGACCGGCCGCCCGCTGCTGCAGTTCGCGAGCCCCAAGCGCGGCAAGCCGCCCGTGCACCTCGCCGACCTCACGCCCGAGGCCCGCGTCGAGAAGGTGAAGGAGCTCGGCCTGCCCGGCTTCCGCGCCAAGCAGCTGGCGAAGCACTACTTCCAGCACTGGACGAGCGACCCGGCCGACATGACCGACCTGCCGGCCGCGGGCCGCGAGGAGTTCGTCGCCGGGATGCTGCCGAACCTGCTCACCGAGGTGCGCCGGCTCGAGACCGACAAGGGCGACACGATCAAGTTCCTGTGGCGGCTGCACGACGGCGCGCTGGTCGAGTCCGTTCTCATGCGCTATCCCGGCCGCATCACGCTGTGCGTCTCGTCGCAGGCCGGATGCGGCATGAACTGCCCGTTCTGCGCCACCGGTCAGGCGGGGCTCACGCGCAACATGTCGTCGGCCGAGATCATCGAGCAGATCGTGCGCGCCAACCGGGCGATCGCGAACGGCGAGCTCGGGTGCCGCGAGCACGCGGACGAGCGCGTCACCAACATCGTGTTCATGGGCATGGGCGAGCCCCTCGCCAATTACGCGCGCGTGATGCACGCCGTGCGGGTCATGGTCGACAAGAAGGACGGGCTCGGGATGAGCGCGCGCGGCATCACGGTGTCGACCGTGGGCCTGGCCCCGGCCATCCGGAAGCTCTCGGACGAGCAGATCCCCGTGACGTTCGCGCTGTCGCTGCACGCTCCCGACGACGAGCTGCGCGACGAGCTGATCCCGGTGAACTCGCGCTGGAAGGTCGACGAGGTGCTCGACGCCGCGCGCGAGTACTTCGACAAGACCGGGCGTCGCGTCTCGATCGAGTACGCGCTGATCCGCGACATGAACGACCACGCGTGGCGCGCCGACCTGCTCGCCGAGAAGCTCAACGCGCGCGGCCGCGGCTGGGTGCACGTCAACCCGATCCCGCTGAACCCGACGCCGGGCTCGGTGTGGGATGCGTCGGAGCGCTCGGTGCAGCAGGAGTTCGTGCGCCGCCTCAACGACGCCGGTGTGCCCACCACGATCCGCGACACACGCGGCAAGGAGATCGACGGCGCCTGCGGCCAGCTGGTCGCCACGGAGGAGGACCAGGCCGCCGCCGCGGCCGCCACCACGGCCTGAGCCCCGCGGTGTGTCGTCCTGTGTCGCGGTCGCACCGTGCTCACGGGCGCGGCTTGGCATGATGCTCTGGTGACCCTCGCCCGCCTTCCGATGCCGCTGCGTGTCGTCTACGGGCTCTTCGGGGCCGCGACGCTCGCGCTCGGCGCCTTCGTCGTCGTGTTCCTCACCCGCTGGATCGCCTCGCTCGAGCCGGTCGAGGCGTTCCTCGCCGCGTACCCCGGCACCGCGCCGATGCCCGAGGGGATGGGCGTCGGCATCCCGGCCTGGCTGTCGTGGACGCACTTCCTGAACGGGTTCTTCCTGCTGCTGATCATCCGGTCCGGCATCCGGATCCGCGGCGAGAAGACCCCGAGCGGGCTGTGGACGTCTCGCCGCGTGAAGAAGCGCCGGATGAGCCTGACGATGTGGTTCCACATCATGATCGACCTGCTCTGGATCGCCAACGGGCTCTTGTACGTCGTGCTGCTGTTCGCGACCGGGGCCTGGGTGCGCGTGATCCCGACCAGCTGGGACGTCTTCCCGCACGCGCTGTCGGCGCTCATCCAGTACACGTCGCTGGACTGGCCGACGCACAGCGGATGGACCGGCTACAACGGCCTGCAGCAGCTCTTCTACTTCGCGATCGTGTTCGTGGCGTCGCCGCTCGCGATCGTCACGGGCTCGCGACTCAGCGCGTTCTGGCCGCGCGATGCCGAGAGGCTCAACCGGGCGATCCCGTTCGACCTCGCCAAGGCGCTGCACTTCCCGGTGATGCTGTTCTTCGTCGGTTTCGTGATCGTGCACGTCGGGCTGGTGCTCGCGACCGACGCGCTGCGCAACCTCAACACCATGTACGGCGGCCAGGACGCCGTGAACTGGACCGGCTTCTGGATCTTCGTGCTGTCGCTGCTCGCGATGGCCGCCGGATGGATCGCCGCGCGGGACCGGCTGATCGCTCCGATCGCGCAGCGCTTTGGCGACGTCCGGATGCGCCCCACCCGCTGACGGGCCGAGCCGCAGGACAGAGAAAGGCCCCCGCCGTCACCCGAAAACGGCGGGGGCCTCATCGTCCGGGGAGTGCCTCACCCGGACCACTGCGTCGTCAGCGCGCCGAAGGCGCGACCCCCTGTCGACGACGCAGGAGCGGTGTCACGGTGCGGTGGTCCCGCTGACGATCGCGCGACCGAGCGGCGCCGGGTCGACGACCTGCTTCGCCTCGAAGTAGTCGACCGTGGCCGACAGGTCGACCAGGCCCGAGTCGGCCGTGCCGGCGCCGTCCGCGAGGGTCGCGAAGCCGTCGCCGCCCGCCGCGAGGAACGAGTTGGTGACGATCACGAACTCGTCGGTCGGCGCGATCGGCGCACCCTGGTAGCTCATCGACACGATGTGCTCGCCCGCGGGCGCGTCCTCGACGTACTCGTAGGAGAAGCCCTCGGAGACGCCCAGGTGCAGCTTCGGCCGCTCGCTGCCCGGCTGCCACTGCTCCTCGAGCACCTGCTCGAGCTGCGCGCCCGTGAGGGTGAGCGTCACGAGCGTGTTGCCGAACGGCTGCACGGCCGCGACGTCCGCGTAGGTGACGGTCCCGTCGCCCTCGAACCGCAGGTCGTCGCGCAGGCCGCCCGGGTTCATGAGCGCGATCTGCGCGGGCACGGTGCCGCCGTAGTTCTCGTACTCGCTCGTGGCCCACAGGTAGATGTCGGCGACCAGGTTGCCCATGGTCGACTCGACGCCGCGGTCCGAGCCGGCGGGGTCGCCGCCGCGCAGGATGTCCGCCGAGATCTTCCCGACCTCGACCGAGCCGAGCACCTCGGCCTCGGCCACGGCCGCGTCGACGATCGCCTGGACCTCGGGGTCGGGCGGGTACACCGTGCCGCCGCCGACGAGGTCGACGGTCGAGCCGGTGACCGACACGACCTTGTTCTTGTCGTTCTTCGTGTCGACGACGATGTCCAGCGCGCCGAGCGTCGTGCCGTACTGGTGGGCCTGGATGACCGCGCGGTCGGCGATCTCGCACGCGTACAGCTGGTGGGTGTGACCGGACACGATCGCGTCGATGCGCGAGGACGCCTCGCGGACGAGCTCACCGTACTCCGACTGCTCGGCGGCGATGCCGGCGCAGTCCGCGCTCTCGGCGCCCGAGTGCGACAGCAGCACGATCACGTCGGTCTGCTTGTCGATCTCCTTGGCAACCCGGCCGGCGGCCTCCAGCTGGCTGCCGAACTCGATCTCGGAGATCCCGGCCGGGCTCACGAGGATGCCCGTGTCGGAGGTGACGGTGCCGATGAAGCCGATCCGCACGCCGTCGACCTCGCGGATCGCGTACTCCGGCAGCGCCGGCTCCTTCGTGCCCTTGAGGTACACGTTCGCGCCGAGCGCGTAGTCCTCGCCGCCGTAGCTCGGGATCACCCGGTCGATCAGGTCGTCGTAGCCCTGGTCGAACTCGTGGTTGCCGACCGCGCTGAGGTCGAGTCCGGCGGCCGCGAGCGCGTCGATCGTCGGCTCGTCGTCGGCGATGAACGACGTGAACGTCGACGCGCCGATGTTGTCGCCCGCCGACACGAACAGCGTGTTCGGGTTCGCGGCGCGGTACTGGGCGACCGCGCCGGCGAGCACGGCGGCGCCGGCCTCGTCGCGGTTGGCCTGGATGCGGCCGTGGAAGTCGTTGATGGTGAGGACCTTCACCTCGGTGATGTCGTCCTCGCCGGTCGCACCGTGCGCGGCGAACGGCACGAGCGCAAGGGCGCCGGCGGTCGCGGCGGCGGCCGTGGTGGCGAGCAGGCGGCGGCCGAGAGGCGATCGGCGGCTGAGGGAAGATGGCATCGCGGTCCTCCGGGGGCGGGGTGACGCGCGACCGATCGGACGCGCGTGTCCAGTCTTACGTCCCGGAGGTTTCGTCGAGGTGAACGACGCGACACGGCACGGATCCGGGCGGGCGGTCCGTGGGGCATGCTGGACTCGCACACTCAGCGAGGAGGCACGATGACCGACACCCCGTACGAGACGATCCGGGTCGAGACGCGCGGCCGCGTCGGATGGATCACGGTCCACCGTCCCGAGGCCCTGAACGCCCTGAACGCGCAGGTGATGCGCGACATCGTGCACGCGTCGCTCGCGTTCGACGCCGACGAGGGCATCGGCGCGATCGTCGTGACCGGCTCCGAGCGCGCGTTCGCCGCCGGCGCCGACATCAAGGAGATGGAGGGTCTGCACGGCCGGGACATCGCCGTGGGCCATCACTTCCAGGGCTGGCAGACGTTCGCCGACGTCCGCACGCCCGTGATCGCCGCCGTCTCCGGCTACGCGCTCGGCGGCGGGTGCGAGCTCGCCATGATGTGCGACGTCATCCTCGCGGCCGACACCGCGAAGTTCGGCCAGCCGGAGATCACGCTGGGCGTCATCCCGGGCATGGGCGGCACGCAGCGCCTCGTGCGCGCGGTCGGCTACTTCAAGGCGGCGGAGCTCGTGCTGTCGGGGCGCATCATCGACGCTACCGAGGCCGAGCGCATCGGCCTGGTGTCGCGCATCGTGCCGGCCGCGGAGCTGCTCGCCGAGGCCGGGAAGCTCGCCGAGGCGATCGCCGGCAAGCCGCTGCCCGCGGTCTACGCGGCGAAGGAGGCGCTCGACGGAGCTCTCGAGGTGCCGCTGCGCGAGGGGCTGCGGCTCGAGAAGCACCTGTTCGCGGCGATGTTCGACACGGAGGACCAGAAGGAGGGCATGGCCGCCTTCCGCGAGAAGCGCGCTCCCGAGTTCAGGCACCGCTGAGGTCCGGAGCGCGCGGTCGCTCGGCGCACGTGCGTTGACTGGTCCCGGGGCTCGAGACTGGTGTCGCCGACACCAGTCTCGTCACCCGTGACCAGTCTCGTTCGCGGGGGAGGGGACATCGCGTCGGCGGAGTGTGCGGGCCGTGTTCGTGACCGCCGTGGTGACGCGCGGATCGGCAGGACGGATGCGGGGCACGCCGGCGCTCGCGAGGATCCGCTCGAGACGCGGCGGATGCGTCGCCTCGGGCCACTCCCAGTGCAGGGTGCGGTCCGCCACCTGCTGCAGCTCGATGTCGCGGCGCCGCTGGTCCCGCACGCGCCGACGGGTCTCATCCGCATCGCCGAGGAAGTACTTCGCGTCGCCGTCAGCGTCGCCCGCGATCCGCGCGCCCGGCCAGAAGAAGTCGGGGCGCCGTTCGCGTCCGTCGATCATGAACGAGACCTGCAGCTCGGGAGCCTCGAAGCCCAGCAGGTGGATGACCACGCGGCTGATGCTCTCCAGCACCGACTCGGAGCGCGCATCGCTGAGCTTCAGCGCCTCCCGCGCCCGCGCCGCGCCGCGCGGGTTGCGCTGCGTGAGAAGGCGATCCCGCACGTCGTCCACCGAGACGCCCATCCGCAGGGCCGCGTCGACGACGGCGACGCCGAACGCGAGGGGCAGCACCCGGATCAGGTCGATCACGGTGTCGATCAACGACGTGACGCGGACCCCGTCGACGATCACCTCGTCCCGCCCGTCCACGCCGGTGTGGGACTGGATGTCACCCTGCCGGTACGAATGCGCGGCGCCGGAGACGAACAGATGGATGTACCGCGGTTCGCCGAACACAGGCAGGCCCAGCAGCACGGCCGCCGACTCGAACGAGAAGAGCGGATCGTCCAGGGCCAGCGCCGCGGCGCGGACACGCTCTCGGTAGCGGTCGTGGCCCGAAAGGGCGGCCCACTCCGCGGAGCGCGCGCGGACACCGCGCCGCAGGGCCCTGGTGCCCGCCCGTTGCTGCGGGGAGGTGGTGCGGTCGGTGCGGACCAGGGGCGATCGCGACGTCATGGGCTCCACGGTGGCGCATCCCGCGCTGCCGTCTCGCGGATTCCCGCACCCGTGAACGGATCGCCACGCCATCCGCCCCTGTGAGCGACCCGCCCGCGAGACGTCCCGCCCCGGTCGTCGCCCGCCCTCCCCAACGAGACTGGTCCCGGGGCCCGAGACTGGTGTCGCCGACACCAGTCTCGTCACCCGTGACCAGTCTCGTTCGGGCACCGACGCCGCCGCCGGGGACGACGGAGGGGCCGGGCATCGCGCGCCCGGCCCCTCCGCGGCGGGGATCAGTCGACGACCGCGAGGGCGTCGACGTTGCCGGCTCCGTAGAAGCCGTTGCGGGCCCCGCCCTGGCACTCGGCCTGGTACTGCGGCAGGCCCGGGCGCGGGTCGTACACGCCCTCGGGGCACGGCAGCGGCGTCGCCTGGCTCTCCACCAGCGCGCTGAGCTGTCCGGCCGACAGCCCGGGGTTCGCCGACAGCGCGAGCGCCGCGACGCCGGCGGCGTGCGGGCTCGCCATCGACGTGCCCTGCTTGTAGCCCCAGCCGTTGACGCCGGTCGCCGCGTTGTACGTGGTCGACAGGATGGCGTCCGCCGGGTTCGACACCGCCGGGTTGCGCCAGCGGCTGTCGCCGCCGGGCGCGGCCACGTCGACCACGCCGATGCCGCACGACGAGTAGTAGCTCTTCAGCTCGGCGGGTCCGACGGCCGACACCGTCATGACGCCGGGCGCCTCGGCGGGGAGGTCGCGGCACGCGCCGGTGATGGTGCGGTCCTCGACGGGGTAGCTGCCGTCGTTCGGGCTGTGCGAGTCGGTGAACGTGTGCGCGAGGTCGACGTTGCTGTTGCCGGCCGACGGGATCGTCAGCGCGCCCTTCGCGGTGGAGTACGCGATCGCGCGCTGCACCGCGAGCCACACCGGGCGCTGGCGCGGGTCGTTCACGCAGTTGAACTCCCACGGATCGATGAAGTAGCTGTTGTTGGTGATCGGCATGCCGTGGTCGGCCGCGATCTGCGAGGCGAGGTCCGGGTGCGTGGGCGAGATGCCCGGGTCGAGCACGCCCACCACGATCGACGAGTCGCCGGTGGTCACGGCGTGCGCGTCGTCGACGTCGATCTGGGTCATGTCCCACTGCAGGCCCCACAGCGGCTCGGCCGTCGGGTCGCCGGGCGTGAGCGCCGCCGGGTCGACCGCCGTGGTCTCCTCGTCGTCGAGCGGGGTGCCGAGCCCCTCGGTCGACGCGACCTGGAGGCCTCCGCCGACGCGCGACGCGAAGTCCGGCGCGGTGGACGTCGCCACGACGACGCCGATCTGGTCGTAGGCGGCCACGACGGTGCCGCCGGCGGCCTTGACGTGGGCCTGGGCCGAGGCGGTGCCGCCGCTCTGCGGACCGACCACGAGGTAGTTCTGCTCCGGTCCCGCGGCGCTCGCCGGGGCTCCGGCCAGGCCGAGCAGTCCGGCTGCGAGCGCGGTGGCGCACGCAGCTCCGATCACCTCGCGATTCATCCCTGTCTCCGGTCGAAGGGCGAAGCCGGCCGGGTTCGACCGGCTCGGCCGGGCCCGCTCTTCGGGGAGGACGCCTCGTCGCGCCGCCGGCCGATGGCGGCGAGTATCCAGCGCGATGCGCGCGCGGGAAGGTGCTCCGTGCGGTGCCCGGACACCCGCCGCCGCCCGCCCGGGCAGCTCAGCCGCGGACGACCGCGGGCGACCAGGCGTGCGGCAGGAAGAGCCGCGGCTCCGCCGACGGATCCACGCGGATCGACCAGACGTCGGCGGCGCCCGGCTCGTCAGGCCGCGGCAGGCCGTAGAGGAGGGTCTCGTCGTCCAGCCACTCGAGCTGATCGTCGACGGACCGGGCCTCCGGCAGGATGAGCTCCTCGCCGGTCTCCAGGTCGAGCACCGCGATGCCCCAGTCGCGCTCGCCGCGGTCCTTCTTGTACGCGAGCCGGGTCCCGTCCGGCGAGATCGAGGGGCACTCCGCGTCCGGGCGCACGGCCGTGAGGGTGCGCTCCGCGAGGTCGCCGCGGACCAGCCAGGTCCGCCCGCCCGAGGCCGCGGTCGCGTAGAACGCGTCGCCGCCCGCGAAGGTCACGCCCCACAGGTTGCGGTCGGCCGCCGTGAGCGGACGCCCGTCGACGAGCAGCGCGAGCTCCTCGAGATCGCCGGCCACGACCTCGCCGTCCCTCGCCGAGCGGATCTCCGTGCGCGTCGAGAACCCGGATCCGGCGTACGAGTGGCCCGTCACGAAGGTCGTCGTCGCGACGAGCGCGCCGTCGTCCGACAGGCGGGTGCGGCTGGGCAGGCCGGCGAGCGGCCAGGATCCCGCGACCCGCCACCCCTCGTCCAGCAGCTGCGCCGCGAACGTCGTCACGACGCCGCGCTCGGTGCGCAGGCAGGCGACGCGGTCGCCGCCGACGTCGACGCGTTCGCACGTCACGTCGGTGAATGCGCGGGGCCCGACCGGATCGGCGAGCGGCACCATGGCGACCCTGCCGTACTCCGCCCCCGGCGCCGTGCTGCGGAACACCACGCGCGGACCGTCCTCGACGTCCGCGACCTCCATCCGCGGGACCGGCGCCGCCGTGTCGCGGACCGCGACGTGGTCGGCGTAGGCGCCGAGGCCGACCGCCACGACGCCGGCCGTGGCCGCGACGACGACCGCCGCCACGAGCAGGCCGCGGACCCGGTCGCCCGGCGTCCGCGCGCTCACGGAGCCGCCTCCGCGGGGCGGCTCCGCCTGGCGAGGCGGGAGAGCGCGATCAGGCAGCACGGCACGGCGAGCGCCAGCAGGATCGCGACCACGAGCAGGGATTCCGTGCGCCCCAGCGCGAACCAGAGCGCGCCGAACGCCGTGGCGGCGACCATCCGGCACACCGCGACGACGGTCTGCGCGGCGCCGATCGCGCTCGCCCGCGCGGCCGGGTCCACGAGCGAGCCTGCCACGGCGGCCAGCACGCCGTCGGTGGCGGCGTAGAAGGCCCCGAGCAGCGCGAGGCACGCCAGCGTCGGGCCGGCGCCCTGGGCAGGCACGAGCGCGCACGCGTACGCGCCGAGCAGGCCGAGGTGGCCGAGCACGAGCACGCGGGTGCGGCCCCACCGGTCGGCGAGCCGCCCGAGGGGGACCGCGAGCGCGATGTACACGGCGTTCGTCCCGACGTAGAGCAGGGGGAACCAGTGCGCGGCGAAGTCGTCGCGGTCCTGCAGGGACAGGTACAGGAACCCGTCGCCGATCGTCAGCAGGCTGAGCGCGCCCACGACCACGAGCAGCCGGCGCAGGCGCGGCTCGGCCAGGTGCCGCCAGCGGAACGGCGCGGGCCGCGTGCCGGTCGCCGCGCGCTCCCGTCGCGGCCGGCGATCCGGGACGAGCAGCCCCAGGATCGTCACGCCGACGACCGCGGACCCCAGCGACAGCACGAACACGACCGTGTATCCGCCCGGGACGACCGCGAGGATCACGAACGCGAGCAGCGGGCCCAGGGCCGCCCCGACCGTGTCGAGGGCGCGGTGCACGCCGAACGCGCGCGCCTGGTCGTCGGGATCGGCGCTCGCCGCGATGATCGCGTCGCGGGGCGCGGTGCGGATGCCCTTGCCGATCCGGTCGATCGTGACGAGAGCGGCCACCGCCGCGAAGCCCTGCGCCGCGACGAGCCAGCCGCGGCTGAACGCCGACAGCAGGTAGCCGCAGAACGCCACCCACTTCGGCCGGTCGGTGCGGTCGGAGACCCAGCCGCCGCCGATGCGCACCACCGCGCTCGCCCCCTGGAAGATCCCGTCCACGACGCCGTAGGCCAGCAGTGAAAGCCCCATGGCGCTCGTGAGGTACAGCGGCAGGACGGCCGCCACCGACTCGGACGAGATGTCCGTGAGCAGCGACACGACCCCGAGCGTGACGACGGTGGACGAGACGCGCCCGCGGCGGGCGCGCCCGACGGGCTCCGCCTTCGGGCGGTCGCGCAGGCTGATGTACATGCGGGTCAGCCCGCCTCGTCCAGGATGCCCAGGACGGTGAACAGCGAGCCCTCGGCTTCGGGCCGCGCGCTGACCACGACCACGTGGCCCTCGCGGGTGAAGGAGATCGCGGTGCCGCCGTCGGTCGCGCCGATCGTGGTCCAGGTGAAGCCCAGCTCTCCCAGCAGGCCGGTGTACGCGTCCATCACCTCCGCGACCGAGCGCGAGTCGGTCGCCTCGACCGAGGCGTGCAGCCGGCTCCCGTCGCTCGACACCGACGACGACAGGACCGTGGCGGTGCGGGCGACCGCGATGACCTCGACCGGGAAGCCGTCCACCAGGCCGTCGACCTCCGACACCGGCGCGTCCGGTCCGGCGGGGATCTCGAGGTCCGGGCGCGGCGGCAGCTCGCCGACGCTGCCGGGCGGGGACGCGGACGGATCCGGCTCGGGCGCCATCTCGATGCCCGGGCTGTTCGCGCCCGGCTCGTCCCTGTCCGAGTCCCCGGGATCGCCTCCATCCGCGGAGCGGTCGTCCGGCGAGGGGCCGTCGGCGTCGTCGTCCGGAGCCTCGTCGGCAGGCCGGCCCTCGTCCGCGGGGGCCTCCGTGCGCGTCGCGTCGCCGCCGGTCCCCTCGACCGCGGGGCGATCATCGCCGCCGCCGGGCGAGCCGGCCCAGACGAAGAGCCCCACGCCGATCGCGGCGCCGATCGCCACGGCCGCCGCCAGCCGGATCAGGGCGGCGCGGCGCGGGTGCGCCTCGCCGCGCGCCGTGCCGTCGTCCGCCTCTGGCATCCCGGTCATCCCCTCCGCGCGGCCCGCGGGCGCGGGCTCGTCTGCGCATGTCGGTGTATCAGGAGCCGCCGCGGCCGCTCCTGATACACGCCGCGCACGGCGGCCGGGCCCCATCGCGGCCCCTCGACAGCGGAGGAACGATGACGAGACCAGCGCAGTCACGACGACTCGCGGCGATCCTGGCGGTCGGCCTGCTCCTGGGGCCGCTCGCGCTGCCGTTCGCATCGCCCGCCGCGGCCGCATCGGGGCCGTGCGGGCCCGAGGGCAACGAGATCGCGTGCGAGAACTCCAAGCCCGGCACCGACCCCGAGGTCTGGGACATCTCCGGCGCGGGCTCCGACGACATCCAGGGGTTCGCCACCGACATCAGCGTGAACGTCGGCGGGAGCATCGACTTCAAGATCGACACCACCGCGCGCGACTACTCGATCACGATCTACCGGACCGGGTGGTACCAGGGCAGGGGCGCGCGCGAGATCGCGACGGTCGAGCCGTCGGCCGCGCTGCCCCAGCGGCAGCCCGACTGCGCGCCGGACGAGACCACCGACCTCTACGACTGCGGCACATGGGCGGTCTCCGCCACGTGGCAGGTCCCCGCGACCGCGGTGTCGGGGGTGTACGTCGCGAAGCTCCATCGCCCCGACACGGACGGGGCGAGCCACATCACGTTCGTCGTGCGCGACGACGCGAGCGACTCGGACATCCTGTTCCAGACCTCCGACACCACGTGGCACGCCTACAACACCTACGGCGGGCGCAGCTTCTACCAGGGCGGCATGGACGGCCGGGCGTACCAGGTCAGCTACAACCGCCCGTTCGCGACGCGGGGCGTGATGTCCGGCCGCGACTTCTACTTCTCCTCCGAGTACGCGATGGTCCGCTTCCTCGAACGCAACGGCTACGACGTGAGCTACACGACCGGGGTCGACTCGGATCGGCGGGGCGAGCTCATCCGCAACCACAGGATCTTCACCTCGACCGGGCACGACGAGTACTGGTCCGGGCCGCAGCGCGCGAACATCGAGGCCGCGCGGGACGCCGGGGTCCACCTCGCGTTCTTCACCGGCAACGAGGCCTACTGGCGCATCCGCTGGGAGAGCGCGGCGCCCGGCGGCGCTCCGCCGTACCGCACCATGACCTCGTACAAGGAGACGTGGAGCGGCGGCAAGATCGACCCCTCGCCGGAGTGGACGGGGACCTGGCGCGATCCCCGGTTCGCGCCGCCCGAGCGCGGCGGCGGGTTGCCGGAGAACGCCCTGACCGGCACGGCCTACATGGTCAACTACTCCGACCTGCCGGTGACGGTGTCGGCGGAGGAGGGGCGCCTGCGGCTGTGGCGCCACACGCCGCTGGCCGACCTGCCGCCCGGGACGAGCGCCCAGCTGGCGCCGCACACGGTCGGGTACGAGTCGAACGAGGACCTGGACAACGGGTTCCGGCCCGAGGGGCTCATCCGCCTGTCGACCACGGTCGGCGACGTGCCGGAGTACCTGCAGGACTTCGGCAGCCGGGTGGCGCCCGGATCCACGACGCATCACACGACCCTGTACCGCGCGCCCTCCGGCGCCCTGGTGTTCTCGTCCGCGAGCGTGCAGTGGGCATGGGGACTGGATCAGACGCACGACGGCGCCGGGGCGCCCGCCGATCCGCGCATGCAGCAGGCGACCGTGAATCTGCTCGCCGACATGGGCGCCCAGCCCGTCACGCTCCAGGACGGCCTGGTCCGGGCCGCCGCGTCCGCGGACACGACCGCCCCGACGGTCGCGATCGCCGCGCCCGCGCCGGGGGAGGACGTCGCGAACGGCGCCGCCGTGGTCGCGACGGGCACCGCTGCCGACGCGGGCGGCGGGCGCGTCGCCGGCGTCGAGGTGTCGACCGACGGCGGCGCGACCTGGCACCCGGCGGACGGCCGCGACCGGTGGACCTACGAGTACATCCAGCAGGGCGCCGGAGTCGTCCCGCTGCTCGCCCGCGCGATCGACGACAGCGCGAACATCGGCGAGCCCGCCCGCGTCGACGTGGACGTGCGCTGCCCGTGCAGCGTCTTCGGCTCCGCGGTGCCGGCGCAGCCCGCGCTGGACGACAGCTCCGGCGTCGAGCTGGGTCTCCGCTTCTCGCCGCGCATAGACGGGTACGCGTCCGGCGTGCGGTTCTACAAGGGCCCGGGCAACACCGGAAGCCACGTCGGCTCGCTCTGGTCGGCCGACGGGGAGCGGCTGAGCGCCGTCACCTTCCGCGACGAGACGGCCACCGGATGGCAGACCGCGACCTTCGCGACGCCCGTCCCGCTGACCGCCGGGGCCGCGTACGTCGTGTCGTACACCGCGCCCGTCGGCCGATACTCGGCCGCCGCCGACGTGTTCTGGTCGCGCGGGCTCGAGGCGCCCCCGCTCAGCGTCGCGGGCGGGTTCGGGGTCCCCGCCGCGGGCGTGTACGCGTGGCCGGGCGCGGACCCGTCGCTCCGCTACGGATCGAGCCACTACTTCGTGGACGTGCTGTTCAGCACCCCCGAGGACCTGCCGCTGACCCTCGGCTCCCGCACCCCGCCGCCGGGCTCGAGCAGCGTGGCGGTGAGCGCCGAGATCGGCGCGACGCTGTCGAAGCCGGTGGATCCGGCGACCCTGCGGATCGCCGTGACGGCCGAGGACGGCACCGCGGTGGCCGGGCAGGTCGCGTACGACGCGACCGCCCGCCGGGCGACCTTCGCCCCGGCCGAGCCGCTCGCGCACGGCACCCGGTACACGATCGCCCTCGAGGCCGTGGACTCGCGCGGCGAGGGCATCCAGGGGGAGGCCGGGTGGTCGTTCACGACGGCGCCCGCGGACCGGCCCGAGGGGGAGTGCCCGTGCTCGCTCTTCGCCGAGAGCGCGCAGCCGACGATCCTCGAGGTGCCCGACCCCGGTCCCGTCACGCTGGGGGTGCGGTTCACGGTCCGGGATCCGGGGCGGATCAGCGCGGTCCGGTTCTACAAGGGGCCCGGGAACACGGGCGCGCACACGGGGGCGCTGTGGGCGGCGGACGGCACGCGACTCGCGGAGGCGGCCTTTGCGGACGAGAGCACGCAGGGCTGGCAGACCGTGACGTTCGCGCAGCCGGTCGCCGTCCAGCCGGGCGTCGAGTACATCGCGTCCTACCGCGCGCCCGCGGGACGGTACGCGTACACGGCCGGCACCTTCGCGTCCGGATACGCGCGCGGACCCCTCAGCGTGCCGGCGAACGGCGGGGCCTACACGTACGGCAGCGGATTCCCGGGCGATCGCGGCGCGGGCCAGTACCTGGTCGACGTGCTGTTCCACCCGGACGACCCCGTCCCGGCGCTGCTCGAGGCGACGCCCGAGTCCGGCGCGCTGGGGGCGGCCGCCGACGCGGTCGTGACGGCGCGCTTCGACATCCCCGTCGCGGCGGGAGCGACCCTGACCGTGACCTCCGCCGCCGGAGCGGTGCCCGGCGCGACCTCGGTCTCGGCGGACGGCCGCGTGCTCGCGTTCGACCCGGACGGCCCCCTCGCGGCCAAGACCCGGTACACGGTCGACGTCACGGGCACCGGCGGGCCGCCGGCGACCTGGACGTTCGAGACCGCGGCCCCGGACGGGTGCCCGTGCACGCTGTTCGCGGGGCAGAGGCCGGCGACAGCCTCGGCGGGCGACCGCTCGCGCGCCGAGCTCGGGCTCGAGTTCACGCCCGGAGAGGCGGGGCTCGTGACCGGCGTGCGGTTCTACCGGGGCGAGACCAACACCGGACCCCACACCGGCACGCTGTGGAGCGCGGGCGGCGAGGCGCTGGCCACCGTCACGTTCCCGGCCGACGCGGGGATCGGGTGGCAGACCGCGTACTTCGACACGCCCGTGGCCGTGTCCGCCGGGACGTCGTACGTCGTCTCCTACCTCGCCCCGTCGGGCGGGTACGCGGTCACGACCGACTACTTCGCGGGCGGTGCCGTGTCCGCGGGCCCGCTGACGGCGGGCGCCGCGAACGGGCGGTACGTGTACGGCGGCGGCTTCCCGCAGAGCTCGTACCGTGCGAGCAGCTACTTCGTCGACGTGGTGTTCGAGCGGCCGCCCGCGGCGGCGGCCGAGCCGGCGGCGTAGCCCTCCGCGTAGGCCTCGTCGGCCCCGAGCCGGAACATGTCCCGCGGGCCCGTGCGCGGGATGATGCGCGCGCCGGGCAGGTCGAGGGGGCCGACCAGGTCGCCGCGTCCGCGGACGACCGCGACCGGCAGGCCCGTGGCCTTGCCCTTGACGAGGTCCGCCGCGGCGCACAGCTCGTCCGCCACGCAGGGGAGCGTGACGTGCAGCGGCCGGCCCTGCGCGTCGGTCGTGCCGCGCAGGTCCTCGAACACGTGAACGCCGCCGGCCCCGATGGCGTGATCCGTCTGGCCGTCGCGCCAGGCGCGGCCGAGCGTGTCGGAGACGAGCACGCCCACTCCCACACCGAGCCGCTCGCGCAGGCCCTCCGCCATCGCCCGCGCCGACGCATCCGGATCCACGGGGAGCAGCAGCACCGTGCCCTCGGGGGTGTTCGACGCGTCCACGCCGGCGGCGGCCGACACGATGCCGAGGCGGTTCTCCACGATCCGCGTCACGTGCCCGGACTCCGACGCGCGGGTCGCGACGACGCGCACGGTCTCGGCCGTGATCGCGTCCTCGCGATCGTCGGCCTCGACGAAGCGGCCTTCCGCCTTGGAGACGATCTTGCTGGTCACGACGAGGATGTCGCCGTCCCGCAGCGGCTCAGCCGAGCCGTCGAGTGCGGCCGCGATGACCTCGACCAGGTCCGTGCCGGCGGTGATCTCGGGGATCCCCGAGATCGGCCAGACCGTGAGCACGGTCAGGGACGCACGTACCGCACCTCGGTGAGCGTCTCACCGAGGAACGGCTCGTCGCGCCGGGCGCCGTCGAGGCGGAAACCTCGCTTCTCGTAGAAGTCGCGGGCGCCGGGGTACCGCTCCGCCAGCCACAGGTACAGCGGCTCGCCGTCGTCCACGACCGCGTCGAAGAGCGCGCGGCCGATGCCCTTCCGGTGCCACGAGTCCAGCAGGTAGACGAAGTAGAACTCGCGCGGAGCCGGGGCGTCCTGATCGCGCGCGGGACCCGAGGCCGCGAAGCCCACGATCTCGCCGTTCACGAGCGCGGCGGCGTGCCGGATCTCGTCGCTCTGGGAGGTGTAGTGCGTCCACAGCTCCGCCATGCGGCGGGGTGAGACGTTCTCGAGGGTCGCGCTCGAGATGAGGCCGTCGTAGGTCTCGTGCCAGACCTTCGCGTGCACGCGGCCCATGGCCTCGGCGTCCACGTCGCGGATCGGTCGGATCAGCAGATCGGTGGGGGTAACGGTCGCCATGGCCAGACTCTACGCATCGTCCGCCCCGGCCGGAAATCGGCGCCGTCGAGCGGAGACATGCGCCCACCGGATCGGGCTGGGGCGCTTGTCGGAGCCGGACAACGGACGCCCCGGATCCGGGTCGGATGTGCCAGCATCGCGACCTGTGAACGTGATCTGGCGGACCCTCATCGCCATGCTCCGCGCGCGGCTGCGCCGCCGGCGCGAGGGGCCCCTTCCGATGACCGCGGTGGGACGCGTGCGTCTCACCACCCTGCCGACCGACATCGACGTGCTGCGCCACATGAACAACGGCCGCTACCTGTCCCTGTTCGACCTCGGCCGCTGGGACCTGATGATCCGCACCGACCTCATGGCGACCATGGACGAGCGCGGCTGGTACCCCGTCGTCAGCAGCGAGACGGTGACCTTCCGCAAGTCGCTGAACCTCTGGCAGCGGTTCGAGGTGCAGACGCGCTGGATCGGCCACGACGACCGCGCCCTCTACCTCGAGCACCGCGCCGTCGTGCGCGGCGAGATCTACGCCAGCGCGGTGATCCGGGCTCGGATGCTGCGGCGCAGCGGCGGGACCGTCCCGCTCGAGGAGGTCCTCGCGGCGGTGGACCTGCCCGACGAGCTGCCAGAGGTGCCCGCGTGGCTGCACGAGTGGGCGGAGCACGCGGCGCTGCCGTCGACGCGCCGTCCCGCGCCCAGCGACTGGCGCTGACCCCTTCCGGACGACCGGGCCCGGGGTGGTGCGCCGCCGCCCGGAACGCGGGTAGTTTCGGGCCCATGGCGAGCACGCTGACCGCGGGCGAGGCCTTCGCGGACGTCCTGGCGCGGCTGCACGACACCGTGGCCGATGCCGCGGAGGGCGTCTGCCGCTCGGGGGATCCCGAGCTGCTGCACGACCTGCGGGTGGCCGTGCGCCAGGCCCGCGCGGTGGTCCGGACCGGGCGCCGCGTGCTGACCAGGGAGGCGCGCGACCGCTGCCGGGCCGAGCTGGGGCGTCTCGCCGACCGGACCTCGCTGCTGCGCGACCTCGACGTGCTGCTCGCCGGGTTCGACGACCTGGAGGCCGAGGACGCCGCCGCGCTCGCCGCCGTGCGGGCCCGGCTGGTGCGGCGCCGAGCGAGCGCGAGGGGCGCGCTCGTGCGGACCCTGCGCTCGGCGCGCTTCGCCGCGCTGATGGCCGGATGGCGGCGCGACCTGGCCGTGCCCGGCGACGGCCCGGACGCCGCGCGGTCCGCGCGCCGGGTGGCGGGACGCTGCATCGCGACCGCGTGGAAGCGGGTCGCGCGCGTCGGCCGCGCGATCGACGACGCCTCGCCGGCCGAGCACCTCCACACCCTCCGCAAGCGCGCGAAGGAGCTGCGCTACCTGCTCGACCGGCTCGGAGGGCTGACCGACCCCGAGGCGCGCGACGCCCTGATCGAGATGCTCAAGCGCCTGCAGGACGTGCTCGGCGCGCACCAGGACGCGGTGGCGCAGCGGGCCCTGGTGCGCGAGGCCGCCGATCACGCGGGCGCCGCGGCGGCCGGCACGGAGCTCGATCGCGCGCTCGCGCAGCGGCAGGCGGCCGCCCGGGCCGGCTTCGCCGACGCGTGGGCCGAGCTCGACGGGTCGCGCAGCCGCCGCCTCGTCGCCGAGGTCACGGGAGACTGAGCACGCCTCGCCGTCTCGCGACGCAGAGGTGCCCCCATGCGCGGTCCTCGGTCCATACGGATCCCGCGCGGTACCGTGATCCCGTGCTCGGGATCCTCGCCACCACGGGGCGGCTGCTCGCGGCCCACTGGCCCGCGCTGCTCGCGTGGTACCTCGCGGGCACGATCGGGCACTATGCGGCGATCCAGCTCGCGGGCTGGGTGGGGGCCTTCAGCGACCTCGGCGGCGCGCTGCTGCTGCCGCTCGCCCCCATCGCACGCCTCGTCGCGTACGTGGCGATGTTCGCGGTCGTGCGCGACGGGCTGCGCCATCTCGACGCGCTCGTGCCGCGGTCCGTCGACCGCGCCGAGCGCCGGCGCGAGTTCGGGCGGATGATGCTCGGCGGCATGCTGCCGTTCATCGCGCTGTACACGGCGTACAGCTACATGACCGACGACATGTGGGCGTTCATCCTCCGTGCGCTGGAGGTGCGCACGGAGATCACGGCCGTCGAGGCCTTCGCCCCGCCGGAGGCCGGCGTGGCGCCGCGCGAGTGGGACTACGTCCCCGGCGAGATGGTGCTCTCCCCGGTGTCGATCGCGATCGTCGCGGCGGCGTTCGCGGTGCGGTGGCTGCTCGGGCGCGAGTGGGCGAAGAAGCGCCGCTGGCTGGTCCCCGTCACGGTGTACCTCGAGGGCCTCTGGGTCACGTTCACCTTCATGCTGCTGATCGACATCCTGAACGCGGTGCGCGGGTGGATCGCCGGACGCGTCGCGATGGTGTGGCTGGCCGACCTGCGCGAGTGGCTGGCCGAGGCGCTGTTCCCGGTCGTGTGGGTGTGGGACGGGCTGGTCTGGCTGGTCGGCGAGACGGGCGGCGTCGTGCTGCTGCCGATCGCCTGGCTGACCGTCGCGGGCACGATCTACGGCCACGCCGTCGCCGCGAAGGCCCCCGAGCTCTCGGGCATGGGGTTCGACCGCGTGAAGCGACGCTACGCATCACTGCGGGCGCCGTTCCGGCGCGTGGTGCGTGACGCGTCGAAGCTCACGACCTCGCGCTTCGAGCCGATCTGGAAGGCGATCGTGCTGATGTGGCGCGCGGGCCCCGTGCTCGTCGGCGGATACGTCCTGCTGTTCACGATCGTCGGGGCGCTCGAGGTGCCGGTGTGGTGGGCGATCACGCGCCTCATCGGGCCGCAGGACTTCGCGACGTTCTGGCTGGCGATCGGCAACTCGCTGGGCGAGATCCCGGAGATCCTGCTCCAGCCGATCGTGGTGGCCCTGGTCGCGGCCGCCTACGACGCCACGCTGCAGCGGCTGACGCCGTCGGCGCCGAGCTCGGATGCGCCGGTTCCGCCCGCTGCGGGTGCGCCGCCGGTCCCGGGCACACCGCCGGTGCCCGGTGCGCCGCCCATTCCAGGGGCGCCGCCGATCCCGCGCGCGCCGGGAGCGCGGGCCTAGTCGCCGACCTCGAGGCGCAGGAACCGCGGCAGCTCGTCCGCGACCACGAGCTCCGCGACGAACGGGCCCTCGGCATCCTCCGGGAGGAGGAACGGCGCCTCGATGAGGTACGGCGCGGTGCTGTCCGACGGGCAGTAGTCGGTTCCGTCCCAGTCGAGCGGTCCCGACGGCGATGACGCGCGCTCCCAGTGGCGAGCGCCGGAGGCCTCGCGCAGCGTGAGGTCGCACATCGGAGGCTCCGCGCCCGGCCGCACCGCGATCTCGACGACGACCACTTTCGCGTCAGCCGGGATCTGGTCGGTCAACTCGGCCGTCGCGTCCGTCAGCCGGGCGTCGCCGAACGTGGCGCCGGCGAACTCGACCGACTCGCCCTCGGGCACCTCGATCGGCGAGATCGGCCGGTAGCCGTAGTAGGTGATCCACTCCTGCCCGCCGATCACGATCACCGCGGCGGGGATCAGCGCGGCGAGCGCGCCCAGCGCGAGCCCGTTGCGGCGCCACCAGCTCATCGCGACCACTCCCGATCGGGGATCTCCGCGGGCGCGGCGAACGAGATCTGCGTCAGGTCGACCTCGTGCGTGACGACCGAGTCGAGCTGCCTGTTGATGTCGTCGTAGGCGAAGCTCACGACCGCGCGGCGATTCTGCGCGCTGTCCTCGAGCGCATCGGCGGGCAGCTCGAACGCGGCGGTCGCGGTGGCCGGCAGGCCGATCCGGAGGCGCTCTCGCGGCGCCGCGAACAGCGGGCGGTCGGTCGCGCGGTACGTGCGGTCGCCGATCCGCAGCTCGATGCGCTGCAGCGAGGCCGTGGCCTCCTCCGACACCGCCTCGGCCTCGAACTCCACGAGCAGCCACGGGCCCGGGCCGCTCCAGCCGTGCGCGTCGGACAGCTCGGATGCGCCCGACACCTCCAGGACCGTCAGGCGCAGGTTGCGCGCCTCCGCCGGCTCGCCGAGCGTCGCCACCACGGGGAACGGCTGCTTGGGGAAGTCGGTGTCCGGAGTCAGGGCCATGACGCCCCAGGCCGCGGCCACCAGGCCGACGCCGATGGCCCAGCGCCCGGCCGAGTGCAGGTGCGTCGCGCTCAGGGGGCTCATCCGCCGTCCTCCTCGCTGTCCGCGCCCGCTCCGACATCCTCGATCTCGAGGTCGACGTACGCGGCCGGGGCGGGATCCACCCAGCTGTGGTCGTCCTCGCTGCCGCCGAGCCGCGCCCAGTCGTACCGCTCGTAGTCGGACAGCGTGAGGCGCACGAGGTCGCCCGCGCCGAGCAGGTCGGCCGGGACGGGCCAGCTGACCACGACCTGCACGGGGACGTCCGGCTGCAGCCACGGCGCGAGGGTCGAGTCGTCGACGCGGGCGATCGAGCTGGTCGCCTCGTCGCCGGAGGGGCGCTCGGCGGGCGGCTCCTCGATCGTGAACGTCGCCTCGCTGAACTGCGAGCTGAGCAGCGGGTCGTCCGTGATGTTCTGCAGGGTCGCGACGACCGCCAGGACGCGCTCGCCCTCCTCCGGATAGGTGCCCGATCCGGGAAGCTCGTCGATCAGCACCGCCCGCTCGACCGTGATGTCGAACTGCTGGTTCGTGTGGGTCTCGCCCGCCGCGAGCACCGGCAGAGGCTCCGGCTCGGGAACCGGAGCGTCCGCGAGCCCGCCGAAGCCGGCCGTCGCGCCCAGGAACACGCACGTCGCGGCGACCGTGATCCACGTCGCGGGGACCTTTCCGGCCGCGACCTTGATCCACTGCCGCGGCGTCGTGCGCTTCTGCGCCGACGCGGGATCCTCGGGCGCCGCCGCGGGTGCGGCGACGTCGGCCGCGTGCGTCAACGCCTCCCCCTCGCGCATGTGGTCAGTATGCCCGTGCGCGCGCCCGCACGCGCGCGACAGAGGTGCCCACCGCCGTCCGCGGCACGGCGGTGGAGAACCCTGCGCGGCGCCGCGGGCCGACCTAGGCTGATCGCATGGCCGACGTCCTCGACCCGTCCTCGGGATCCGGCGCTCCGGATCCGGGCCCGCCCGCGCCTGCTCCCGCCGGATCCGGCGATCTCGTCGCGGACGCCGTCGCCCTGGCGCAGCGCTGGGTCAGCGAGGCGGCGCAGACCGAGACCGACGCCTCGGCGCGCCGGCTGGCCGGCGTGCTGCAGGACCCGAACGGCCTGCCGTTCACGCTGGGCTTCGTCGACGGCGTCATGCGCCCCGAGAGCCTCACGGCCGCGGCGGCGAACCTCAACCGGATCGCCCCACTCGTGCCGGACTTCCTGCCCTGGTACCTGCGCGGCGCCGTGCGCGCCGGGGGTGCGGTCGCGCCGGTGCTGCCCGTGGCGGTCGTGCCGGCCGCGCGCCGCATCCTGCGCGAGATGGTCGGCCACCTGATCGTCGACGCCCGCCCCGAGAAGCTCGGCCCGGCGATCGAGCGTATCCGCGAGAGCGGGGCGCGCCTCAACCTCAACCTGCTCGGCGAGGCGGTGCTCGGGGAGCAGGAGGCGATGCGGCGCCTCGCGGGCATCCACGAGCTGGTGCGGCGCCCCGACGTCGACTACGTGTCGGTCAAGGTGTCCGCCATCGCGAGCCACCTGTCGATGTGGGCGTTCGACGAGACGGTCGATCTCGTGGTCGAGCGGCTGCGCCCGCTGTACCTCACGGCGGCTGACCACGGCACGTTCCTCAACCTCGACATGGAGGAGTACCGCGACCTCGACCTGACGATCGCGGTGTTCCGGCGCCTGCTCGAGGACCAGGACCTCATGGACTACCGCGCCGGCATCGTGCTGCAGGCGTACCTGCCCGATGCCGTCCCCGCCCTGGAGAGCCTGACCGCGTGGGCGAACGAGCGGGTGGACGCGGGCGGCGCTCCAGTCAAGATCCGCCTGGTGAAGGGCGCGAACCTGCCGATGGAGCGCGTCGACGCGATCATGCACGGCTGGTCGCTCGCCACCCACGACTCGAAGCTCGACACGGACGCGTCCTACCTGCGGTGCCTCGACTTCGCCCTCCGGCCCGAGCACACGCGCGGGGTCCACGTGGGCGTCGCCGGGCACAACCTCTTCGACATCGCCTACGCGTGGCTGCTCGCGGGCGAGCGCGGGGTGAGGGACGACGTCGAGTTCGAGATGCTGCTCGGCATGGCGCAGGCGCAGGTCTCCGCCGTGTCCCGCGAGGTCGGCCACGTGCTCCTCTACGTCCCGGTCGTCCGGCCCGACGAGTTCGACGTCGCGATCAGCTACCTGGTGCGGCGCCTCGACGAGGCCGCGTCGGGCGAGAACTTCCTGTCCGCCGCGTTCGGCATGCACGAGGACCGCGCCCTGTTCATCCGGGAGCGGGACCGCTTCGTCGCCTCCGTGCGCCGCGCGGCCGATCCGACGCTGCCGACCGGGCCGAACCGGGCGCAGGACCGGGCCGAGGCGCCGGCCACGGACGCGGATGCGGCGGAGCGCGCGGACGACGATCTCACGCAGGCCGTGCTCGACATCGCGCGCGGATCCGGATCGCCGGCGCTCGGCGACGAGGAGATCGACGACCCGACCGTGGAGTTCCGCGGCCTCGGCGACGACTGGGTGGAGACCGCGGTGTTCGCGCGGCGCGAGGGCGCCCGCGCCGAGGGGGCGCCGGGCTTCCGCAACGCGCCCGACTCGGACCCCGCGCTGCCGGCGAACCGGGCGTGGGCCCGCGAGATCCTGGCGCGCATCCCCGGGTCGACCGCGGGCGATGCCACGATCGCGGCGGCGCGCGTGACCGACGCGGAGGCGCTCGAGGACCTCGTGGCCCGCGTGCGCGCCGCGGGGGAGGACTGGGGCCGGCGTCCGGCCGCCGAGCGCGGCGAGGTGCTGCGGCGCGCCGCCCGAGCGCTGGAGGCCCGGCGCGGCGAGCTGATCGAGGTCGCGGCGTCGGAGACCGGCAAGGTGTTCGCCGAGGCCGACACCGAGGTGAGCGAGGCCGTGGACTTCGCGAACTACTACGCCGCGACCGCGCGCGAGCTCGACCGGGTGCCCGGCGCGGTGTTCGAGCCGTCGCGCCTGACCGTCGTGACGCCGCCGTGGAACTTCCCGATCGCGATCCCCGCGGGCGGGGTGCTGGCCGCGCTCGCCGCGGGATCGGGCGTCGTGTTCAAGCCCGCCCATCAGGCCCGCCGCTGCGCGGCCGTGGTCGCCGAGGCGCTGTGGGACGCCGGCGTGCCGCGCGACGTCATGGCGCTCGTGCACCTCTCCGAGGGCGATCGCGGCTCCGGTGACCTGGGGCGCCGGCTCATCGCGCACGAGGCGGTCGACCGGGTCATCCTGACCGGCTCGTGGGACACCGCCAAGCTCTTCCGCGGCTGGCGTCCCGACCTGCCGCTGCTGGCCGAGACCAGCGGCAAGAACGCCATCGTCGTCACGCCGTCGGCCGACCTCGACCTGGCCGTGGCCGACCTGGTCAAGAGCGCGTTCGGCCACGCGGGCCAGAAGTGCTCGGCCGCGTCCCTCGCGATCCTGGTCGGCCCGGTCGCGCGGTCCAAGCGGTTCGCGCGGCAGCTGGTCGACGCGACCCGCTCCCTGCGGGTGGGCCCGCCGTCGGATCCGCTGTCGGAGATCGGCCCGGTCATCGAGGAGCCGACCGGCAAGCTCGAGTGGGCGCTCACCACGCTGGACGAGGGCGAGCGCTGGCTCGTGCAGCCGCATCGCGTGCGCGACACCGGATGGGAGGGGGAGGGCCGGTACTGGACGCCCGGCATCCGCACGGGCGTGCAGCCCGGATCCCGCTTCCACCGGGAGGAGTTCTTCGGCCCGGTGCTCGGCATCATGCACGCGCCGACCCTCGCGCGCGCGATCGAGCTGCAGAACGCCGTGGACTACGGCCTCACCGCCGGGCTCCACACGCAGGATCCGCACGAGCTGGCCCTGTGGCTCGAGACGGTCGAGGCGGGCAACCTGTACGTCAACCGCGGCATCACGGGTGCGATCGTGCAGCGGCAGCCGTTCGGCGGCTGGAAGCGCTCGTCGGTCGGCGCGGGGGCGAAGGCCGGCGGCCCCAACTACCTGATCGGCCTCGGATCGTGGCGCCCCTCGTCGGGCGGGCCGTCGGGTCGCTCGCTGCACCTGCGCGGGCTCGACACCCGGATCGCGGCCGTGATCGAGGCCGCCCAGCCGTCGCTGAGCTACGAGGAGTTCGACTGGCTGCGCCGCGCCGCGCTCTCGGACGCCGTCGCGTGGGACCGCGAGTTCGGCCGGGTCAAGGACGTCTCGCGGCTGGGCGTCGAGCGCAACCTGTTCCGCTACCGGCCCGTGCCGGTCGCCGTGCGGGCCACGGCGGACGCCACGTGGCAGTCGGTGCTGCGCGTCGTGATCGCCGGCGTCCGCACCGGCGGCGACTTCGTCCTGTCGACCCCGGTGGGACTCCCGGCGGCGGTGCGCCGCGCGCTCGGCCAGCTCGACGTCCCCGTGCACGTCGAGACCGACGACCAGTGGATCGATCGCATGAACGCAGTCACCTCCCCCCGGTCGTTGAGCGGAGCGAGCGCCAGCGAGCGGAGTCGAAACGGGCTGAGCGAGCGAAGCGGGCCGAAGCCGGAGCCGAAGCCGGCTCCCGACGAGCCCGAGCCCGAGCCCGGCGAGGGCGAGAGCGCCTCCGACGAGGACATGACCGACCTCCTCTCCGACCGCCCGCGCCCCTCCCGCGTGCGCCTGGTGGGCTCGCCCGAGTCGGTCGCCCGTCTCCACGCCGCGCTGGCCGAGGCGGTCGCCGGGGACCCGGATCTTGCGGTCTACGCGGGCGAGGTCACCACGGCGGGCCGGATCGAGCTGCTGCCGTTCCTGCGCGAGCAGTCCGTGACGATCACCGCCCACCGCTTCGGCAACCCCGACCGCCTCAGCGCCGACGTCATCTGACCACCCGGGCACCTCGGCGGCGTCCTTTCCCGGTGCGGGCGGCGCCGGTACCGTGGCGCCATGGAGATCCTGACCCTGAGCGGGGCGGCGCTGCTGGCGGCGATCCTGGGCGGCGCGGTGATGTGGCGGCTGCGTGAGCGGCGCCGGGCGCGCGACGCCGTGCGCGACGACACCCTGCGCGCCGGCACGGCCCCCGAGCAGTCGCCCGAGGCGGCCGCGCTGCGTGCCGAGGGCCGTTCGAGCTGGATGCGCCCGACGTTCTGACCTCGCGATCCGCCGTGCGGACATCCGGCGCGGATCCGGGCGTGCGTGCGAGAATGATCCCGGCGTGCCCGTGCCGTTGGCTTCTCACAGCTCCGCCGGGCCTCTGGACAGCGTCCGCCGCTATCTGAGCAGAGGAGCACCATGTCCGAAATCGCGACCGCGTCGATCTCGACCCCGCAGCGGATCCAGCACAAGCGTCGCTACCTGATGTGCCGGCCCGAGCACTTCACGGTGAGCTACTCCATCAACCCGTGGATGGAGCCCGCGAACCCCACCGACACCGCGCTGGCCGTGTCGCAGTGGCAGAAGCTGTACGACACGTACCTCGAGCTGGGCCACGACGTCGAGCTGATCGACCCCGTGCCGGGCTACCCCGACATGGTCTACACCGCCAACGGCGGCTTCCTGATCGACGGCATCGCCTACGGCCCGAAGTTCCGCTACGAGGAGCGCCAGGGCGAGGCCCCCGCGTTCATCGAGTGGTTCCGCGCGAACGGCTTCGACACGCGCGAGCCCGAGGAGGTCAACGAGGGCGAGGGCGACTTCCTGCTCGCCGGCGACGTGATCCTGGCCGGCACCGGCTTCCGCTCGACGGGCGACAGCCACGCCGAGGTCGCGCGCGTCTTCGGCCGCGAGGTCGTGAGCCTCACGCTGGTCGACCCGCGGTTCTACCACCTCGACACCGCCCTGGCCGTGCTCGACCCGATCGTCGAGGACGGCGCGGAGCCGGGCATCGCCTACCTGCCGCACGCGTTCGACGAGGCGAGCCAGGCCGAGCTGGAGCGCCGCTTCCCGAACGCGATCCGCGTGTCCGACGAGGACGGCGCCGTGTTCGGCCTGAATTCGGCGAGCGACGGCTACAACGTGATCATCTCGCCGCGCGCCAAGGGTTTCGAGCAGCAGCTGCGTGAGCGCGGCTACAACCCGGTGCTGGTCGACCTGTCCGAGCTGCTGCTCGGCGGCGGCGGCATCAAGTGCTGCACGCTCGAGCTCCGGGGTCGCAAGTGACCGCGGCGCTCGAGCCGAACGTCGCACACAACTACCACCCGCTTCCGGTCACCGTCTCGCACGGTGAGGGCGCGTGGGTGACCGACGTCGACGGCAAGCGCTACCTCGACATGCTGTCCGGCTACTCGGCGCTCAACTTCGGGCACCGGCATCCGGAGCTCGTGAAGGCCGCGCAGGATCAGCTGGGCCGGCTCACGCTGACCAGCCGCGCGTTCTTCAACGACCAGCTCGGCCCGTTCGCCACCGCGCTCGCGGAGCTGTGCGGCAAGGACCTCGTGCTGCCCATGAACACGGGCGCCGAGGCCGTGGAGACCGGCATCAAGGTCGCGCGCGCCTGGGGCTACCGGGTCAAGGGCATCCCGGCCGAGCAGGCGAAGATCATCGTCGCGCTCGGCAACTTCCACGGCCGCACCACGACGATCGTGGGCTTCAGCGACGACCCGACCGCGCACGACGACTTCGGCCCGTACGCGCCGGGCTTCGTCGCGGTGCCGTTCGGCGACGCGGACGCGCTCGAGGCCGCGATCGACGAGAACACGGCCGCCGTGCTGATCGAGCCGATCCAGGGCGAGGGCGGCGTCGTGCTGCCCCCCGACGGCTACCTGCGCCGCGTGCGCGAGGTCACGAAGGCCCGGAACGTGCTGTTCATCGCCGACGAGATCCAGTCGGGTCTCGGCCGCGTGGGCGAGACCTTCGCGTGCGACCGCGAAGGCGTCGTGCCGGACGTCTACCTGCTCGGGAAGGCGCTGGGCGGCGGCATCCTGCCGGTGTCGGCGGTCGTCGCGGACGAGGACGTGCTCGGGGTCATCCGGCCCGGCGAGCACGGCTCGACGTTCGGCGGCAACCCGCTCGCGTCCGCCGTGGGCCTGAAGGTCGTGGAGCTGCTGAAGACCGGCCGCTTCCAGGAGCGCTCGCGTCAGCTCGGCGAGCACCTGCGCGCCGGACTCGAGAAGCTCGAGGGCGTCACCGCGGTGCGCTCGGCCGGCCTGTGGGCGGGCATCGACATCGATCCGGCCGCCGGCACGGGACGCGAGGTCGCCGACCGCCTGCTCGCCCGCGGCGTGCTCGCGAAGGACACGCACGGCCAGACGCTGCGCATGGCGCCGCCCCTGGTGATCCGCGCGACCGAGATCGACTGGGCGCTCGAGCAGCTGGCGTTCGCCCTGAAGGGCTGACACCGCCCGCGTTCCGGTGCGGATGCGCCCTTCTCGAGTCTCGTCAGGGCGCATCCGCACCGGATCACGCCGGGAAGCGCCGGTCCAGCCAGGCGAGCAGGTCGGCGCGCACCTGGGCCTGCTGCACCTCGTTGAAGATCTCGTGGCGCGCGCCCGGGTAGACGAGCGTGGTGATGTCCTCGAGGCCCGCGCGATCGCGGTAGGCCCGCGCGAGCCGGTGCACCGAGAGCGGCCCCGCCACCGGATCGTCGCTCCCCACCATCAGCAGCACGGGGATGTCGTGACCCGCGACGGCGCGGAGGCCGCGTCGCGGCAGGCCGTAGATGCGTGCGCCCTCCACGACGCCGAAGAGCTTCTGGATCGGCACGTCCGTCGCCAGCGGGTCGTCGAGGAACGCCCGCCCGACCGCCGCGTCGGTCGACAGCCACTCCGCGCCCGTCGCATCCGGGCCCTTCCACCGCGCGTTGAGCGGCAGGAAGTTCAGCGACGTCGGCGTCCGCAGGCCCGACCCGCTCAGGATGACCGCGTCGTACGCGGCCGGGTCGAGGTTCAGCAGGATCTGGGCCAGGAACGACCCCCACGAGTGGCCCAGCAGGATGAGCGGCAGGCCCGGATTCGCGTCCCGGATGATCCGCGTCAGCTGCGCGCACGCCGCGACCGCGGCGCGGTGGCCGCCGACGCCGAGGCGCCCGAGCTTCGCGGCATCGCCGTGCTGGCGCATGCCGGTGCGCCCGTGGCCGCGGTGGTCGTCGGCGTAGACCGTGAAGCCCGCCCCCACGAGGGCGTCGATGAGCGCGGCGTAGCGCCCCGCGTGCTCGCCCACCCCGTGCAGCAGCTGCACGACCCCGCGCGGGGTGTCGGCGCGGTGGACGTCATAGACGATCTCGACGCCGTGGTCGTCGACGAAGTGCAGGTCCCGTTCTGACGGCATGGCCCGATCCTGCCACTCCCGCTGAGCGGAGCCCGCCAGATCCTTAACCTAACTAATGAGTTAGGCTAAGGAACACGATGCCAGATCTCTCCTCCGACGCCTCCGAGATCCGCGCCGCCACCTTCCGCCTCGCCCGCCGACTGCGGCAGCAGCGCGCGGTCACGACGATGTCGGACGGTCAGTTCGCGGTGCTCGTCGCGCTCAAGCTGCACGGCCCCCACACGCTGACGGCGCTCGCCGAGCGCGAGGGCGTGACCGCGCCGTCGATGAACCGCACCGTCAACTGCCTCGAGGAGGAGGGGTACCTCACCCGCGAGCCCGACGCCGACGACCGTCGCAAGGTCAACATCGCGATCACCCCGACCGGCCTGGAGGTCGTCGAGGAGACCGTCCACCGGCGCGACGAATGGCTCGCCCGGGTGCTGGCCGACCTGCCCGACGGCGACCGCGAGACGCTCCGCGCGGCCGCGAAGATCATCCTGAAGGTCATCGAGCGATGAGTGCCATGTTCCGATCCTTCGCCTCCTTCAACTACCGCGTCTGGTTCATCGGCGCGCTCGTGTCCAACATCGGCGCATGGATGCAGTCCACCGCCCAGAGCTGGGTCGTGCTGACGCAGCTGACCGACAACGACGCGGGCGCCATGGGCGTCACGATGGCGCTCCAGTTCGGCCCGCCGCTGCTCCTCGTGGGCCTGTCGGGCCTGGTCACCGACCGCTTCGACCGGCGCCGCATCCTGCTGATCACGCAGTGCGTGCTGCTGCTGTTCTCGCTCGCGATCGGCATCCTGCTGCTCGCCGGCCTCATGACGCTGCCGCTCATGTACGCGTTCGCGCTCGCGACCGGCGTGGTGCTCGCGTTCGACAATCCCGCGCGCCAGGCGTTCGTGTCCGACCTCGTGCACCGCGAGAACGCGTCCAACGCGGTCGCGCTCAACGCGGCGTCGTTCAACGGCGCCCGGATGATCGGCCCGGCCGTCGCGGGCCTGCTGATCGTGGCCGTCGGCACCGGATGGGTGTTCCTGATCAACGTCATCGCCTACGCCGGAATGCTGATCGCGCTGGCGGTCATCCGGACCGGAGAGCTGATCCCGCGCAAGCGGGCGGACGCCTCGGCGCGCCTCGCCGACGGCTTCCGCTACGTCGCGCGCCGCCCCGACCTGCTCGTGATCTTCGCGATGGTCTTCCTGATGGGCGCGCTCGGCATGAACTTCCCGATCTTCGCCTCGACGATGGCGCTCGAGTTCGGCGAGGAGGCCGACGGCTTCGGCCTGCTCAGCTCGATCCTCGCGATCGGCTCGCTCGCCGGCGCCCTGCTGGCGGCCCGCCGCGCCCGCGCCCGCCTGCGCGTGGCCATCCTGGCGACCGGCGGCTTCGGCGTCGTGTCGATCGTGTCGGCGTTCATGCCGCTCTACTGGCTCTACGCCCTCTGCCTCGTGTTCGTCGGCTTCACGGTCGTGACGACCCTGACCACGGCGAACGGGTACGTCCAGACCACGACGGACGCGTCGCTGCGCGGCCGCGTGCTCGCGCTCTACGTCGCGATCCTGATGGGCGGCACCCCGCTCGGCGCCCCGCTGGTGGGCTGGGTCGCGGCCGAGTTCGGCCCGCGCGTCGCGATCCTGGTCGGCGCGGCGGGAGGCCTGGCCGCGTGCGCGATCGGCCTCACGTGGGTCATCGCGTCGGGCCGCCTGCACCGCCGCCCCGAGGACGAGGGCTTCGGGCTCGTGCTCGACGAGACGCGCCCGATCTCGGTCATCACGCGCCCGCAGCCGACGGTCGCGCCCGAGGAGTTCAGCAACGAGGGCGCGCAGACCACGCCCATCCGCCTGGGCGAGCGCGACGACCTCGACACCGGCTCCGTGCCCGTCCGCCGCTGAGGCCCGCGGCGGGCTTGGGTCGTTTCGACTCCGGCTCGTTCCTCGCCTCCGCTCAACGACCGGGGTCCGGAGCCGCCGGTCGTTGAGCGGAGCGACGAAGGAGCGGAGACGAAACGGCCGAAGCCGCTTCCCACCTCACGCCTCGCGGGTGATGGTCACCGTGACGTAGAGCTCGCTCTTGTGCGGGCCGGCGTAGACGCCGCGCAGCGGCGGAACGTCGTTGTAGTCGCGGCCGCGGCCCACCAGCACGTGGCGGTCGCCGATCTCGATGCCGTTCGTCGGGTCGTAGGCCTGCCAGTCGCCGGCCCACCACTCGATCCACGCGTGGGACTCGCCCTTCACGGCCTCCCCGACCTCGGCGCTCGGCCGCGGGTGCAGGTAGCCCGACACGTAGCGCGCGGGGATGCCCACCGACCGCAGCGCCCCGAGCGCGATGTGCGTGATGTCCTGGCACACGCCCTTGCGGGCCTCCCACGCCTCGGCGCCGGTCGAGTGCACCTCGGTGACCCCGGGCATGTACTCGACGGCCTCGCCGATCGCGGTCGCGATCGCGTGCGCCGCCTCGCTCGGGTTGTCGTGCGCGTCGGCGATGCGCCGGGCGATCTCCGACACCTCGGGATGCGGCTGCGTCCGCGCGGTCTGCACCAGCATCTCGACGGTGTCGATGGACCGCTCGGCGTCCCGCCTCAGGCGCTCCCACGTGGTGTCGGCATGCTCGATCGGGCGCGGACGCACCTCGACCAGGCTGCGCGACACGATCCGCAGCTCGTCGTGGGGCGAGAGCACGTCGAACGACGTCACCCGCGTGCCGAAGTAGTCGACGTAGGAGTTGATCGCGGCCGTGGGGTGGATGTCCAGACCCGACGACAGCACGAACTGGCTGTCCGTCGTGCCCGGCAGCATCCGCGCCTCGTTGTACGACGCCGCGACCTTGCCGGCGTAGCGGAAGCCGGTCTCGTGTTCGATCCGGAGCCTCTTCACGTCAGGACACCTCCCCGATCCACGTCGGCTCGACCTGCGTCGGGAAGAACCGCTGCCGGATGGCGTCCGACGCCTCGCGCGTGACGTGCTGCACGCGATCCATGTGCTCGGGCAGCTCGCTGAGGATCTCTCCGATCGGGCGGTACTCGAGGTCGTTCCGGATGCGGCCCAGCGCCCGCAGCACGGTGTTCGAGTGGCCCACGCGGTCGGCCGTCGGGTCGATCGCCTGCATGCACTGCTCGGCCTGCGAGATCGAGAAGATGATCGACCGCGGGAACAGGCGGTCGAGCAGCAGGAACTCGGCCGCGTTCTTGGCGCTCGGCATGCCGCGGTAGGTGCGCAGGTACGGCTCGTACGCGCCGCACGAGCGCAGGATGGTCGTCCACGACGGCCCGGACGCCTGCGTCAGCGAGCGCGTGGCGAGCAGGCGCGCGGTCATGTCGGCCCGCTCGATGCTGCGGCCCAGCGTGAAGAACTGCCACGACTCGTCGCGGCTGGTCGACGAGTCCGCGATCCCCACGGCCAGCGCGGCGCGCTCGCGCACCCACTGGAAGAACTCGTGCGCCTTCTCCGACTGCAGGCGGCGCGGCATCCGGGCCCGGGTGGTGTTGAGGCACTCCCACAGCTCGGTGGAGACGATCTCGCGCGCGCGGCGGGCGTTCTCGCGCGCGGCGGTGAGCGAGTACGCGATGCTCGACGGCGTGCCGCGGCTCACCGCCAGGTACTCGAGCACGTGCTCGCGGCGCACCTGGTCGACCTCGCCGGGGGCGATGGCGCCCATCACGGCGAGCAGGGACCGGCACGCGGTGTCCTCGTCGATCCACGGGTCCTCGAGCAGCAGCTGCAGGTGCACGTCGAGGATCCGCGCCGTGCCGTCGCTGCGCTCGATGTACCGCCCGATCCAGAACAGCGACTCGGCGATGCGGCTCAGCATGATCCCTCCCCCGCCCCGGATCCATGTCTCACTTCGGGCCGGAATAAGGGGTGTTCAGCGGCCGAAAGTGAGACATGGGAGCCGGGCAGGGAGCGGCCCTGCTGCTGCTGCTCGCTCTGGGCCATGGATCCCGGATCGTCGTGCGGCGAGTGCGCGACCTCGTCCTGCGGGTCGTAGATGATCGGGATGGCCTGCGTGACCGTCGCGGCCTGGTCGGCCACGAGGCCGGCGAGCCCCGTGCCCTGGCCGTACTCGACGTGCTCTGGAGCGGTGCCGCCGACGACCCAGGTGTCCTTCGATCCGCCGCCCTGGCTGGAGTTCACGACCAGCTGGCCCTCCGGCAGCGCCACGCGCGTCAGGCCGCCGGGCAGCACCCACACGTCGCTGCCGTCGTTCACGGCGAACGGGCGCAGGTCGGCGTGGCGGGGGCGCATCCCGTCCTCCACGAGGGTCGGGATCGTGGACAGCATCACGACCGGCTGCGCGATCCAGCCGCGCGGGTCCGCGATGAGGCGCTTGCGGAGCTTCTCGAGCTCGGCGGGCGAGGCATCCGGCCCGACGACCAGGCCCTTGCCGCCCGATCCGTCGACCGGCTTCACGACCAGCTCATCGAGGCGGTCGAGCACCTCCTCGAGCGCACCCGGATCCTCCAGGCGCCACGTGTCGACGTTCTTCAGGATGGGCTCCTCGCCCAGGTAGTACCGGATGAGGTCGGGCACGTACGTGTACAGCAGCTTGTCGTCGGCGACGCCGTTGCCGACCGCGTTCGCGATCGCGACGTTGCCGAGCCGCGCGGCGAGCAGCAGCCCGGGGGCTCCGAGCATCGAGTCGGCCCGGAACTGCAGCGGGTCGAGGAAGTCGTCGTCGACGCGGCGGTAGATCACGTCCACGCGGCGCAGGCCCCGGGTGGTGCGCATGTAGACGCGGCCGCCCGTGCATACCAGGTCGCGGCCCTCGACCAGCTCGACGCCCATCAGGCGCGCGAGCAGCGTGTGCTCGAAGTACGCGGAGTTGTACACGCCGGGCGTCAGCACGACCACATTGGGCTCGTCGATGCCGGGGGGAGCGGCCGCCTTCAGCGCCGCCAGCAGCTTGTTCGGGTAGTCGCCCACCGGCCGCACCTGCATCGAGACGAACAGCTCGGGCAGCGTCTGCGCCATGACCCGGCGGTTCGAGATGACGTAGCTGACACCGCTGGGCACGCGCACGTTGTCCTCGAGCACGCGCATCTCGCCGTGCTCGTCGCGGATCAGGTCGATGCCGGCCACCTGGATGCGCACGCCGTTCGCCGGATGGATGCCCGCGGCCTGGCGGTAGAAGTACTGCGACGAGGCGATCAGCGCGGCTGGCAGCACCCCGTCGCGCACGCAGTAGCGGCGGCCGTACGCGTCCTCCAGGAACGCCTCGAGCGCCTTGACGCGCTGCTTCACGCCCGCCTCGACGCGTGCCCACTCGTCGTACGCGATCACCCGCGGGACCGGGTCGATCGGGAAGGGCCGCTCCTCGCCCGCGAAGTCGAACGTGACTCCCTGCGCGAGGTAGCTGGAGGCGAGCGACTCGGTGCGCCCGCGGAGCTCGTCCTGCGTCATGCGCGCGAGCGCGTGGTACAGCTCGCGGTAGGCCGCGCGGGCCTCCGCCGTGTCGCCGGAGCCGGCCGGCTGGCCGAACATCTCGTCGAACGCGGGCAGGCCCTGAGGTGTCTTGCGCGGAGCGAGCGTCGATCCGTAGCCGTCGAACAGGTCCCCCATGGGGCGAGCGTACCGGGGAGTCAGGTTGCGGCGATGTTTCGGGTGTGGGGCACACTGAAGTGCGCGTCGCGCGGGCGCGCCGGACGTCGGGAGGACGCATGCTCGAGGCCCTCGGTTTCGGCAGAGCGGAGGCCGAGCTCTACGAGCTGCTGGTGACGCGCGGCCGGCTCGCGCTCGACGACGTGCTGGCGCTGGGCGAGCGCGAGGCCCAGCGGATCGCGCTCGAGACGCTGGAGAGCCGGGGCCTGGTCCGCCGGGCGGCGGGGCCCGAGCCCGTGTACGTCGTGGCGCCGCCCGAGTACGCGATCGACGTCCTGGTCGCCGAGCAGATGGCGGCGCTGCGCCAGGTGCGGGCGCGCGCCACAGAGCTCGCCGCCCGGGTCCGCGCGGCAGATCGCGGCGACGACGCGGCGTCGCTGATCGAGGTCGTGTCCGGGCCGGGATCGGCACGGCAGCTGTTCCGGCAGGTCGTGCGCAGCGCCCGCGAGGAGATCGCGGTGTTCGACCGGCCTCCCTACGCCACTCCGCCGGAGGAGATCGAGGAGGTCCGCGAGGAGCAGGCGCGCCGGTTCCAGACCGACGGCGTGCGGATCCGGACCGTGTTCGACCGCGGGCTGCTGGACGACCCCGTCGAGGTGCGGCGGATCATGAACGGCGTGCGCGGCGGCGAGCAGGCGCGCGTCGCCCCCGTGCCGCTCAAGCTCGCCATCATCGACCGGGAGTGGGGGATGCTCCCGCTGCTGCAGTCCGACGCTGGGGCCGCCGAGGCGGTCGTGATCGTGCGGCGCTCGGTGCTGCTCGACTCGATGATCGCCCTCTTCGAGTCCGTGTGGGCGCAGGCATCCGAGATCCGGCCCGGTGACGACGACGCGGTGCGGGAGTCCGACGAGGCCGACCTGCGCGAGCTCGCGCGACTGCTCGTCGCGGGCATGACCGACCTCTCCATCGCCCACCACCTGGGGCTCAGCGAGAGGACCGTGCGCCGCCGCACGAAGGAGCTGCTGGACGAGCTCGGGGCGCAGTCGCGGTTCCAGGCGGGAGCGATCGCGGCGAAGCGCGGCTGGATCTGATCGTTCCGACCGAAAACTGGCCGCCAGCGGACATTGGCCGGATCCGGTCACGAGGTCGGGAGTAGCGTGCCCACCACCTGGCCGAGCGTCGGGCCCGCCCCGATGCGACGCCGCCCCTTCTCAGTGAAGAGAGCGTCCTATGCGCCGTCGTCTGCCCCGCGTCATCCTGGTCCTCCTCGCCGCCCTCGCCTTCGGAGCCGCGTCCTGGGTCGCCCCCGTCGCGGCGACCGCGGCGCCCTCCGAGGACTACGTCGGCCCCTACTACGGCGACGGGAACCTGCCGCCGGGCTGCATCAAGGACTACAGCCGCGACAACCCCGACAACATCTGCTTCCACGGCAAGACCGGCCTGAACACGCTGGACAGCCCGAAGATCGACGTGGCGGTGCTGGTGCCCGCCTCGCCCACGGCCGAGCGCGACCTGCGCATCATGCGCCAGGCCGCCGAGGCCTGGGAGGGCGGCATCGAGTACCTCGCCGACCAGATGGGGCTGGACTGGCTGCGCGACGGCGTCGAGTGGACCATCAGCACCGACATCGTCGGCCTCACGGACGGCGCGGTGCCGAGCACCTACCCGCTGTACGACCCGGAGATCGTGATCATCGCCACCAACCCGGTCGGCGGCATCGGCATCGGCATCGACCCGACGTACCTGACCGACTCGATCGGCCTCATGGACGAGAACGGCGTGCCGTGCCACAGCATCCCGAACCCGTTCTCGCTCGACACGTGGGAGGGCATGCCGGGCTACGACGGCCACCACGGCGACGGCGCCGGCTACTACGTCGAGGACTGCGGCGGCGCCGGCGGCAACGTCTGCTTCTCGGTCAACGGCGCGATCGACCCCGTGCCCGGCACCACGGACACCTTCTCGCTGTTCGACCTCGTGCTGCACGAGACCGGCCACTGCCTCACGCTCGGCCACGTCGGCGACGGCGCCGAGGGCGAGTGGGGCCCCGTGCCCACGACCGACATCATGGCCTACAGCGCCGACCCCGCCGGGCAGAGCAAGTGCGTCTCGACGCTGAACGTCGAGGGCTTCGCGGCGCGGATGAGCCACTACCTCGACGTGAACGGCGACCAGGCGGTCGACGAGCACGACCATCTGCACGTCAACGACCAGCAGGGCGACGGGAACCCGTTCCAGGTGCAGCACCCGGACAACCACCTGTACGCCTCGAGCACCGGATCGGTGTGGGACTGCCCGCAGCCCGACCTCGGCCTGGTCCCGGCGGCGGAGCCGGTGGACTGGACGCCCGAGCCCGTGAGCTCGTACGAGAACGTGCTCACGGTCGACTCGCCCGAGCACGGGCACGAGACCGCCGACGGCCACGTGCATGTCGCGGGCACGGTCGAGCGCCTGCCGCTGGGTGACGAGCCCGTCGCCACGTCGGTCGCGATCGACGACCCCTCGGGCGACGCCAGTTCGGACCTCACCGACATCGAGCGCGTCGACGTCGAGGTGACGCCTCTCACGGTGGACGTGGTGATCCAGGCGGCCGAGCTGTGGCCGGCCGACTCGACGAGCCTGACCAAGTTCGGCGTCGCGATCGACGGGCGCGAGATCGAGTCGTGGCTCGCCGAGCCGGGCGCCTCGAGCGACGTCGTCACGTACGACCACTCGATGGAGCGCACGCTCCCGAGCGAGTGGTCGCAGTGGGACGCCGTGAGTGACACCGTCACGTTCCGGATCCCGCGCAGCTACCTCGCCGCGGCATCCGTCACCGCGCCGTACGACGTGTTCGCCCTCTCGGGGCTGAAGGCGCCGACCCGCGCCTGGACCGTCGTGCAGGACGACCGCGCTCCGGACGCCGGCCAGGTCGGCGTCGCGGCTCCGGAGGGGACCGAGCCGGCCGCGTCGGCGGGCGACGGCGGCGCGACCGGCGGCACCGAGGCCGGCAGCCTGATCGACACGATCGTGCTGGAGCACCCGGACGGCAACACCTTCACGGTGACCGATTCGACGCTCGGCGAACTGGACGCGACCATCCAGCACCACACCCTCACCGTGCCCGAGCGGAGCGACGTCGAGGTGCGGCTCGAGTGGGCCGACGCGAGCGACCTCGACATGTTCATCACCGGAGCGGCATCCGGTCGCTCGGCGAGCTCCTCCCAGCCCGAGGTCGTGCTTCTCGAGGGCGTCACGGGCACGCTCGACATCGCGATCGACCCGTACCTCGTCGTGGGCGTGCCGGAGACGGCATACACCCTGACAGCCACGATCGTGCCGGCGCCCGGCGATCCGGGCGGCGAGCCCGAGCCCGGTACCGGAGCCTCGCTGGCGAACGAGCACGTGCGCATCTCCGTCGACGGCGCCGAGGTCGCGGTGATCGACGTCGACACCACCGGAGGCGACCGGGCGGACGTGTTCGCTGCGGACGTGCACGTCCCGATCGGCGTCCACGAGATCGGGATCGTGTGGGAGCGCGACGGAGGGGTCTTCCAGACCGCGACCCGCACGGTCGTGCACACCGCCCCGGGCGTCGACCGCGACGGCGACGGCATCGCGGACGCGTCGGACAACTGCGAGCGCCAGCCCAACGCCTCGCAGGCCGACCTGGACGGCGACGGCGCGGGCGACGCGTGCGACGGCGACATCGACGGCGACGGGCACAGCAACGCCAAGGAGCGCGCGCACGGCACCGACCCGTACGACGCGGCCTCGCAGCCCACGCGCCGGGTCTGACCCCGGGGTCGCGGCGGCCCCCTGCCTTCGACTGGTCCCGGGAGGCGAGACTGGCGTCGGGAGGACCAGTCTCGTCGCCCGGGACCAGTCTCGTGGCCCGAGCCAGGCGGCGGGGCCCGAGCCAGGCGGCGGGGCCCGGGCCAGGCGGCGGGGCCCGACCGTAGGCTGGAGCCATGCACGGCGAATACAAGGTGCCCGGGGGCAAGCTCGTGGTCGTCGACCTCGAGGTCGTGGACGGGCGCATCGCCGACTTCCACCTCGCGGGCGACTTCTTCCTCGAGCCCGACGACGCGCTGCTCGACATCAACGCCGCCGTGAACGGGCTGCCCGAGACCGCCGACGTGCCCACCATCGCCGCGGCCGTGCGCGGGGCCCTGCCCGAGGGGGCCCAGCTGCTGGGCTTCACGCCCGAGTCGGTCGGCACCGCGGTGCGCCGGGCGCTCGTCACGGCGTCGGCGTGGACCGACTTCGAGTGGGAGATCGTGGACGACCCCGCGGTCTCGCCGCACATGAACCTGGCCCTCGACGAGGTCCTCACCGGCCGCGTGGGCGACGGGCGCCGCAAGCCCACGCTGCGCATCTGGGAGTGGGACCAGTCGGCCGTCGTGATCGGGTCGTTCCAGTCCTACCGGAACGAGGTCGACCCCGAGGGCGCCGCCCGCCACGGCTTCGACGTGGTGCGGCGCATCTCGGGCGGCGGCGCGATGCTCATGGGCGCCGGGCAGATCATCACCTACTCGCTGTACGTGCCGGCGTCGCTCGTCGCCGGGCTGACGTTCGCCGACTCGTACGCGTTCCTCGACGACTGGGTGCTGCAGGCGCTGCGCGCGCTCGGGATCGACGCGACCTACCAGCCGCTCAACGACATCGCGAGCCCGACCGGCAAGATCGGCGGCGCCGCGCAGAAGCGCCTGGCGGGCGGCGGGGTGCTGCACCACGCCACGCTCAGCTACGACATCGACGGCCAGGTCATGACAGAGGTGCTGCGCATCGGCCGCGAGAAGCTCAGCGACAAGGGCACCGCGTCGGCCGCCAAGCGCGTCGACCCGCTCCGCAGCCAGACCGGCATGAGCCGCCGCGAGATCATCGACAGCCTGATCAAGACCTTCCAGGGCTTCACGGGCGCGACGATGGGATCGATCGCCCCCGACGAGTACGCCGAGGCCGAGGCCCTGGTCGCCTCCAAGTTCGCGACCGACGCGTGGCTGCACCGGGTTCCTTGAGCGAGGGTCCCTTGAGCCAGGGATCCGTGACTCGCGGATCCGTCACGGTCCACCACGGCGACAACCTCGAGGTCGCCCGCACCCTGCCCGACGGCGCGTTCAGGCTGATCTACCTCGACCCGCCCTTCAACACCGGCCGCGCCCGCGAACACCGCACGCAGACCGCCCGGCGTTCGGACACAACGCAGGACCTCAGCGCCGCCGACGGCGTGTCGGAGCCACGACACGCCGATCCGGCCTCAGAAGTCCTGCGTTCTGTCGGACCCGCCCCGGTCGTTGAGCGGAGCGAAGCGGAGTCGAAACGCACGGAATCCCCCGTCCGGGTCTGGGCGGGCTACCGCGGCGGCGCCTACGAGCGCATCCGGGGCGCGCTGCGCACGTACGACGACCGGTTCGACGACTACTGGGCCTTCCTCGAGCCGCGGGTGCTCGAGGCGTGGCGGCTGCTGGCCGACGACGGCACGCTGTACCTCCACCTGGACTACCGCGAGGCGCACTACGCCAAGGTGATGCTCGACGCGGTGTTCGGGCGCGAGTGCTTCCTCAACGAGCTGATCTGGGCGTACGACTACGGCGCCAAGTCGCGCAGCCGCTGGCCCACGAAGCACGACACGATCCTCGTCTACGTGAAGGATCCGGATCGCTACTGGTTCGATTCCGAGGCGGTCGACCGCGAGCCGTACATGGCGCCGGGCCTCGTCACGGCCGAGAAGGCCGCGCGGGGCAAGCTGCCGACGGACGTGTGGTGGCACACGATCGTCACGACGAGCGGCCGCGAGCGCACGGGCTATCCGACCCAGAAGCCCGAGGGCATCCTGCGCCGCATCGTGCAGGCGTCGTCGCGCCCGGGAGACCGCGTGCTGGACCTGTTCGCGGGCAGCGGCACCACCGGAGCGGTGGCGTCGGCGCTCGGCCGCGACGCGGTCCTGGTCGACGAGAGCCCCGAGGCCATCCGGATCATCCGCGAGAGGATTCCCCGCGCGCTCCTGCATCCCTAGGGTGAGAGGTATGCGATTCGGAATCTTCATCCCGCAGGGCTGGCGCTTCGACCTGGTGGGCATCGACCCCGCCGCGCACTGGAGCACGATGCAGTCGCTCGCCCTGACCGCCGACGCGGGTCCGTGGGAGTCGCTGTGGGTCTACGACCACTTCCACACCACTCCTGTGCCGAGCGACGAGGCCACGCACGAGGCGTGGACGCTCATGTCGGCGTTCGCGGCGTCCACGTCGCGCATCCGCCTCGGCCAGATGTGCACGTGCATGGGCTACCGCAACCCGGCGTACCTCGCGAAGGTCGCCGCGACGGTCGACCACGTCTCGGCCGGCCGCGTCGAGATGGGCATCGGCGGCGGCTGGTACGAGCACGAGTGGCGCGCGTACGGCTACGGCTTCCCGGAGATCCCGGACCGTCTCAGGATGCTCGGCGAGGGCGTCGAGATCATGAAGCAGGCCTGGGAGACCGGATCCGCGACCCTCGACGGGAAGTACTACCAGGTCAACGGCGCGATCGTCCGGCCGCTGCCGCTGCAGGAGGGCGGCATCCCGATGTGGATCGCCGGCGGCGGCGAGAAGGTGACGCTGAGGATCGCGGCCAAGTACGCGAGCTACACGAACTTCAACGGCGGCGTCGAGGTGTTCCGGCAGAAGAGCGAGATCCTGCGCGGGCACACCGACCGCCTGGGGCGCGACTTCGCGGAGATCACGCGCTCGGCCAACTTCAACACCGTGATCGGCGAGACCGAGGCGGAGGTGAAGGACCGCCTCGCGGCCATCCGCGCGCGGGTCGAGCCGTACCTCGGCGACGGCATCGAGCGGTTCATGCACAACTACTCGGCGGGCGAGAGCCTGGTCGGCACGGTCGAGCAGGTCACCGAGAAGCTCGCCGGCATGCGGGACGCGGGCATGGGCTACGCGATCCACTACTTCCCCGAGTCGGCGTACGACCGGTCGGGCGTCGAGCTGTTCGAGCAGAAGGTCATCCCCGCGCTCGGCTGACCGGCTCGGAAGACCGGCCGCGCTGACCGGTCTTCCGGATGTCGGTGGCCGGTCCTAGCGTGGGGGACATGGCCACCGACGCCTCCATCGCGGCGCCCGAGAACGGGATGCGCACCTTCCTGCATGTCCTCGTCAACACGGCCGTCGCGAACATCACGACGAGCTTCCTGTGGTTCGGGCTGACGTTCTGGATCTACGCCGAGACGCGCAACGTGATCGCCACCGGCGTGATCGGCGGCGCCTACATGCTGTTCATCTCGGTGTTCAGCATGTTCTTCGGGACGATGGTCGACCGGTTCCGCAAGAAGCCCGTGATGCTGTGGGCGACGATGGCGGCGTTCGTCGTGTTCTGTCTCGACACCGCGCTGTTCTTCTGGGTGGGCGAGGCCGCCATCGTCGACCTGACGACGCCCTGGTTCTGGATCTTCGCGGTCGTGATGCTCGCGGGCGCGGTCGTGGAGCAGCTCCGGAGCATCGCGCTGTCGACAACGGTCACCCTGCTCGTCCCGGACGAGCGGCACGCGAACGCGAACGGCATGGTCGGCACCGTGCAGGGCGTCTCGATGCTCGTGACGAGCGTCCTGAGCGGCCTGTCGGTCGGCTACCTCGGCATGGGCTGGACGCTGGTGATCGGCCTCGCCGCGATGCTGCTCGCGATGCTGCACCTGGCGGCGCTGCGCATCCCCGAGCGCGAGATCGTGCACGTGGAGGGGACGACGAAGTGGGTCGACATCCGCGGCGGCTGGCAGGCGGTGCTGGCGGCGCGGGGCCTGCTCGCCCTCGTGCTGTTCTCGACCATCAACAACCTGGTCGGCGGCGTGTACATGGCGCTGATGGACCCGTACGGCATCGACTTGTTCGAGGTCCAGGGCTGGGGCATCTGGTTCGCCGTGGCCTCGACGGGCTTCATCGCAGGCGGCGCCGTGATCGCCGCGACGGGGCTCGGCAAGCGGCCCATGCGGACGATGCTGCTGATCGCGGCCTTCATCGGCCTGGTGGGCGCGGTGTTCACGCTGCGCGAGTGGGGCTGGCTGTTCATCCTCGGCTGCTGGGTCTACATGGCGTTCATCCCCGCGGTCGAGGCGGCCGAGCAGACGGTCATCCAGCGCGTGGTCCCCTACGAGAAGCAGGGCCGCGTGTTCGGCTTCGCGATGACGTTCGAGGCCGCGGCCGCGCCGATCACCTCGCTGCTGATCGCGCCGATCGCACAGGTGTGGGTCATCCCGTACATGCGCGAGGAGGGTGAGGCGCAGTGGTCGTGGCTCCTCGGCGAGGGCGTGAACCGCGGCATCGCGCTGATCTTCCTCGTCGCCGGCCTCGTCTGCACGCTGATCGCGGTGCTCGCGTTCCTCACGCCGCAGTACCGCGAGCTGTCGGCGCAGTACGAGGAGGCCGCGCCCGCGCCGGAGGAGAGCGAGGCCGTCGCGGGTGAGACCCCCTCGGGCGACGCGATCGCCTCCAAGGCGGGCGGCCTGCCGGAGCAGCCCGACCCGTCCTGATCCGGTCGTTCCGGCGCGTGTCGGCCTTTATCCCGCGGCATAAGGGCGCGCCGGCACCCGAACGTCGAGCGCAGGCTCGTCCACAGGGCGGCACTCGGGGTGCGGGAGTGCACGGGAGGTCGCGCGCGCGGCGCGGGATGCCAGCGTCGGGGGACGAGGACCCACACCCCGCCGCCCGACAACCTGCCGTCCGCCTTCCGCGTCGCCGACGCGCTCGCCGCGGGCGTCGGGGCCAAGCGTCTTCGGCACCACAGCCTGGATCGTCCCTTCCGCGGGTCCAGGGTCCGGCCCACGCCGGCCGCGGTCGACGATCCGGATGTCCCTCCCGCGCGGCGGCACACCGCGGCGATCCGGGCGCGCATCGACGCCTATGCGACCGTGATGCCGGATCACGCGTTCCTGGTCGGCGTCGCGGCCGCCGTGCTGCACGGCATCCCGGTGCCGCCGAGCGCGGTCGCTCCGGTGAACGGTGCGCCGCCGGATCTGTCGGTCGGCGTGTGGGATCCGCGCACGCCGCCCCGACGAGCGGGGGTGCGCGGGGTCCGCGTCACGCGCGCCCGGGCCGCGGTCGTCGAGGTGGAAGGCATCCGCGTCACGTCGCTCGCCGACACCTGGGCGATGCTCGCCGAGGCGCTGGACGAGCACGACCTCGTGGCGGCCGCGGATCACCTGCTGCGCGTGCCGCGGCCTCCGGGAGGCTTCCGCCCGCCCGACCGTGGGCCGTACTGCACGCGGGAGCAGCTCGAGGCCGCGATCGGCACCCGCCGCGGCGCCGCGAAGCTTCGGTGCGCGCTGGCACGGGCGCGCACGGGCGCGTCCTCTCCGCAGGAGTCGAAGCTGCGGCTCGTCCTGGTCGACGACGGCCTGCGCGAACCGGTGCTGGATCACGATGTCTTCGACGGGCACGGCCGGTTCGTCGCGTGCGTCGACCTGGCATATCCGGAGCTCCGGCTCGCGATCGAGTACGACGGGGAGGTCCACCGCACCCAGGAGCAGTTCGAGCGCGACGTGGAACGGCTCGCGCGGCTCGAGGCGCTCGGCTGGACTGTCCTGCGGTTCACCGCGCGACACCTCCGGGAGCAGCGTCCGCTCATCCTGTCCCGCGTGCGGGCCGCGGTCGCCCGCGCGGGGCGGTGAACCGGTGCGTTCGCGCCCTTAACCCGCGGCAGAAGGGCGCGAAGACACCCGAACGGCAGGCGGATGCGCCTCGCTCACGCGAGGTCAGGCCGCGGACCAGCCGCCGTCCGATGGGAGCACGACGCCGTTGATGTTCGTCGCGTCGTCGCTCAGCAGGAACGCGATCGACGCCGCGAGCTGCGCCGGGATGGCGATGCTCGGGATGAGCGCCATGCCGCGCTGGATGCGCGCCGCGGCGAGCTCCGACGCGAAAGACGACTCGATGTTCGTCATGACGGCGCCCGGCGCGACCGCGTTGATGCGCAGGCCCGAGGCGCCGTAGAGGAATGCCGAGCTCTTGGTGAGTCCCACCACGGCGTGCTTCGACGCGGTGTACGCCGTGCCCGCGGCCGACCCGCGCAGGCCCGCCTCGGAGGCGACGTTGACGATCGCGCCGGCGCCGCGCTCCAGCATCCCGGGGACCACGGCCTTCATGAGCTTGAACGACCCGGTGACGTTGACCGCGAACACGCGCTCCCACAGGGCCGGGTCAATCTCGTGCACCGGCTGCATCCGGTCCATGATCCCGGCGACGTTCGCCAGGCCGTGGATGTCTCCGCCCGCGGCCTCGACGATCCGTGCCACGCCGGCGTCGTCCGTGATGTCGGCCACGACGGTCACGACGTCGCTGCCGGACAGCTCCGCGGCGAACTCGTCGAGGCGCTCCTGGCTCACGTCGACGGCGACCACGCGTCCGCCTCGCGGGCGATCCGCGACGCGGTGGCACGGCCGATGCCGGATCCGGCGCCCGTCACGACGACCGTCTTCCCGGCGAAGCGGCCCTCGATGATCCTCTCGTCCCAGCTCTGGACCTGGGGCCCCTGGGCGGCTGCTGCATCGCTCACGATGACGTCCTTTCTCGTGGACCAGCGCGCTAGTTACCGGACGCTGTTGTCCGGTAGCTAGGCTACACCCGATGACTGCTTCCGAGACCCCGCCCCGGCGGCCCAACCGCGGCCCGGCGGCCGCGGCCGGCAACCGCCGCGCCCTGATCGCGGCCGCGCGCGAGATCTTCGCGGCCGAGGGCCCGTCCGCGCCGTTCACCGCGATCGCCAAGCGCGCCGGGGTCGGCCAGGGCACGCTGTACCGGCACTTCCCCGATCGCGTCTCCCTGGCGGTGGCCGTGTTCGAGGAGAACATCGCGGCGCTCGAGGTGCTGCGCGACGACGGCACGATCGCCGACCTGCTCGACCGCATCGTCGAGCAGGCCACCGCCTCCACGGCGCTCATCCAGCTGCTCCTCGGCCCCGAGGCCGATGCGCGCACGGGCGAGCTCGCCGCTCGGTTCGAGGCCCTCGTGGCCGTGCTCATCGAACGCGATCGCGCAGCCGGCCGGATCGGTGCTCACGTGGAGGCGGCCGACGTCGGCATCGCCGTCAGCATGATCGCGCATGAGCTCGCCGCCACGCCGGAGCGCGACCGGGCCGCGGTCGCCCGCCGCGCCCGCAGCCTGTTCGACGCGGCCTTCGCGCCCCGCTGACCCGCGCGGATCCGTCCGGACGCACGGCGCGCCCGTCAACCACGAGGCGGCATCGCCCGCATCCGGTCAGTATGGGAGGACCTGCCGCCGACGAGGGGACGACGACATGACGTGGGGACGCCGCAAGCCCGTGAAGGTCCAGAACTCGCAGTTCGAGGCTCCGCCGGTTCCCGCCGTGCGGCGCCTGTGGACCGACGGCCTGGGCACCCTCGCCACCCGCTCCATCCAGATCATCGCCGTGGTGCTGCTCGCCGCGGGCATCATCTGGGGCCTGCGCTCTCTCACTCTCGTGGTGATCCCGGTGCTGCTGGCGCTCATCCTCGCCAGCGCGTTCGAGCCGCTCATGGCTCAGCTGCGCCGGCGCGGAATCGGCTCTATGCCCGCGACGCTGCTGGTGCTGCTCGCGATCCTGCTCGCGCTCGGCGCGGTGGGGTGGATCATCGTCAGCGCCGTGAGCAGCCAGTGGCGCGAGCTCTACGACCAGGCCCGTCGCGGCATCGACCAGGTGCTCGCGTGGGCCGGCACGCTGCCGTTCGACATCGACCAGCAGCAGATCCAGGAGTGGCTGGATCAGCTGACGGCGTTCGTCACCAGCGCGCAGTTCGGCAGCGGCGCGCTCGCCGGCGTCGGCGCCGTGGCCGACTTCGTGACCGGGCTCGTGCTGATGGTGGTCGTGCTGTTCTTCCTGCTGAAGGACGGACCGGAGATCTGGGAGTTCCTGCGCCGGCCGTTCAGCGGTGAGTGGCACGACCGTGCCAAGCGCGCCGGTCGCGTCACGGTCGACACCCTCGGCGCGTACGTGCGCGGGACGGCGACCGTCGCGGCCGTCGACGCCGTCGGCATCGGCATCGGCCTGGCGATCCTGCAGGTGCCGCTGTGGCCGGCCCTGGCGGTGCTCGTGTTCGTGCTGGCGTTCATCCCGATCGTGGGCGCGGTGCTCGCCGGCATCATCGCGGCGCTGGTGGCGCTCGTCGCCAACGGCCTGGTCGCCGCGCTGATCGTGGTCGGCATCGTGATCGTCGTCAACCAGCTCGAGGGCAACTTCCTGCAGCCCGTGCTGATGGGCCGGGCCCTCAAGCTGCACGAGCTGGTCATCCTGATCGCGCTGACGATCGGCACGGTCCTGAGCGGCATCATCGGCGCGGTCCTCGCCGTGCCGCTCACGGCGGTCGCGTGGGGGATCATCAAGGTCTGGGACGGCCCCGGCCTCCCCGCCCGCTGGGCCCGCCCGAAGAACGGGCCCCGCACGGCCTGACCGGCCGCGGAGCGCATCCACCGCCCGGCCCGCAACCCCCTTGCCGCATCCCGATGGCTGGGATCGCATGGGGGGATGACCGACTACGGCTATCATTGCTCGCACGAGCAGATCGCCCCGTCCCGCCTCCTGCGCCACGTCGTCCGCGCGCAGGAGGCCGGGTTCGACGCGGCGATGTGCTCCGACCACCTGACCCCGTGGGGCGTGGCGCAGGGCGAGAGCGGCTACGCGTTCTCGTGGCTGGGCGCCGCGCTCGCCTCGACGGAGCTGCCGTTCGGCGTGGTGACGGCCCCGGGCCAGCGCACGCATCCCGTGACGACCGCGCAGGCCATCGCGACCCTGGGGGAGATGTTCCCGGGCCGCTTCTGGGCGGCGCTGGGATCGGGCGAGGCGCTGAACGAGCACGTCACGGGCGACCCGTGGCCCGACAAGGCCACGCGGGAGCGGCGGCTGCGCGAGTGCGTGGGCATCATCCGCGCGCTGCTCGCGGGCGAGGAGGTCACGCACCACGGCGAGGTGCAGGTCGACCGGGCCCGCGTGTGGTCGCGCCCGGCCGAGCCGCCGGCGCTCGTCGCCGCCGCGGTGTCGCCGGAGTCGGCGGCCGCGCACGCGGAATGGGCCGACGGCCTGATCACGGTCGGATGCGACCCGCGCGCGCTGCGCGAGGTCGTCGAGGCGTACCGCGAGGCCGGGGGACGGGGTCCTGCCCGCCTGCAGGTGCATCTCGCCTGGGCGCCGGATGACGACGCGGCGCTCGCGATGGCCCGCCGCGACTGGCCGAACGGCGCCATCACGCCCCCGGACGCCTGGGATCTGCCGACCCCCGAGGAGTTCGATCAGCGCGCGGCATCCGTGACCGACGACCAGCTCCGCGCCGCCGTGCTGATCTCGAGCGACCCGTCCGTGCACCGAGACCGGATCGCCGAGCTCGCCGACGCGGGCTTCGACGCCGTGATGCTGCACCAGGTGGGCGCCGACGCGGACGCGCAGGAGGCGTTCATCGACACGTTCGGCGAGCGCGTCCTGCCCGAGCTGAGGAGCCTGTCGTGACCAAGCCCGTCCCCATCGACGCGGCCGACCTGTGGTGGCGGCACGCGGTCTACTACTGCCTGGACATCGAGACGTTCCAGGACTCCGACGGAGACGGCGTCGGCGACATCCCGGGCCTGATCTCCCGCGTGCCGTACCTGGCCGACCTGGGCGTCACGTGCCTGTGGCTGATGCCGTTCTTCCCGACCGCGCACCGCGACGACGGCTACGACATCACGGACTTCTTCGCGGTCGACCCGCGCCTCGGCACGCTGGGCGACCTCGTGGAGCTCGTCCGGGTGGCGCGCTCGCACGGCATCCGGATCATCATCGACTTCGTCATGAACCACACGTCCGACCAGCACCCCTGGTTCCGGCAGGCGCGGCGCTCGCCCGACGACCCGAAGCGGCACTGGTACGTGTGGCGGGACGAGCCGCCCGAGAATCCGGATCCGCCGGTGTTCCCGGGCGACGAGGACAGCACGTGGACGCACGACGAGAAGGCGGGACAGTACTTCCTGCACCACTTCTTCCACACGCAGCCGGACCTCAACGTCGCGCTCCCGGAGGTGCGGCGCGAGATCGACAAGAACCTGGGGCTGTGGCTCGAGATCGGCATCTCGGGGTTCCGCATCGACGCCGTGCCGTTCATGTTCAGCAGCGCCGTGACCGACACCGGCGCGCACGGCTCGAACGCGGGCGGCACGGGCGGCGACGGCACGGCCGCGGACGAGTACGACGGCATGGACCACCTCGCGCGCATCCGGGGATTCGTCTCGCGACGCAGCGCCGAGGCATTTCTGCTCGGCGAGGTGAACCTGCCGTACGAGCAGCAGATGCCGTGGTTCGGGCAGGCCCGGGACGGCCTTCAGCTGCAGTTCGACTTCCCCACCATGCAGCGGCTCTACCTCGCGCTGGCGCGCGGGGACGCGACCCCGCTCGCCGAGTCCCTGCGCAGCCGCCCGGCGGTCGACGTCGCCCAGCAGTGGGCCCACTTCGCGCGCAACCACGACGAGCTGACGCTGGATCAGCTGTCGGATGAGGAGCGCGACGAGGTCTTCGCGGCCTACGCGCCCGACGAGGCCATGCGCGTGTACGGGCGCGGCATCCGACGCCGGCTGCCCTCGATGCTGGAGGACGAACGGGCCGTCCGGATGGTCTACTCGCTGATCTTCTCGCTGCCCGGCGCCCCGGTGCTGTTCTACGGCGAGGAGATCGGCATGGGCGACAACCTCGAGATCGACGGCCGGATCGCCGTGCGCACGCCGATGCAGTGGACGCGCGACGGCGGCTTCACCACAGCTCCGCCCCGCCGCCAGGTGCGGCGGATGGCGACCGAGCCGTACGGGCCCGAGGGCGCCAACGTCGAGGATCAGCGCTCGGACCAGGGCTCGCTGTGGCGGCACATCCAGAGGCTCACCCGGATGTACCGGGACGCGCCGTCGCAGGCGTGGTCCGAGCTCGAGGTGCTCAAGGGGGCGCCGCCGCAGGTGCTCGCGCACGTCTGCCGCGGCGAGGGATGGGCCATGCTCGCGCTGCACAACCTCTCGCGCGACGGCACGACCGTGCGTGTGACGGTCGCGCCCGAGTCGTCGGATGAGGCGTGGATGACCGACCGCGTCACCGAGGAGCGGATCGACGCCTCGGTGACCATCGCGCTCGAGCTCGAGCCCTACGGCTGGCGCTGGCTGGAGCTCGATCCGGCGGACGCGAAGGTGCGGGTGCGCTGAGCGACCCGGCCCGGACACGCGACGAGGCCGCGCGGGGATCGCCCCGCGCGGCCTCGTGCCGTGATGCGCCGGTCTCAGGCGCGCGTGATCTGCAGGACCGACGGGCGGGGGCCGCCCCACTTGCCGTCGGCGAAGGACCCCTCGGCGACGTAGTCGGGGAACAGCGAGCGCTGCGCGCCCCACGTGCCGTCCTCGCCCGGGTGCTGCACCGCGATGAACACGCTGCCCTCGACGTCGTGGATGACCGGGCCGCAGGTCTCGGCGTCCCGCGGGACAGCGAGGAACTGCTGCACGTGGCCGCGCTCGGCGCCGCGCAGCGGCACGCGGAACAGACCGTCGTTGTAGCCGATCGTCCCCGGCGCGCCGTCGGTCGAGATCCACAGGTTGCCGGCCGAGTCGAACGCCACATTGTCGGGGCACGAGATCGGCGAGACCTTGTCGGCCGGGAAGCCCGCGAAGTACGTGTACGAGTTCTTCGCCGGGTCGCCGCAGAGCAGAAGGATGCTCCAGCCGAACTCGGTGGCGGAGTTGTCCTCGCCCGCCTCGGTGATCTCGATGACGTGGCCGTCGCGGTTCGAGTTGCGCGGGTTGGGCTCGGTCGCGCCCTCCTTGCCCACCTTGCCGCGGTCGGTGTTGTTGGTGCAGGCGACGTAGACGCGGCCGGTCTTGGGGTTCGGCTCGACGTCCTCTGCGCGGTCCATCTTGGTGGCGCCCACGGCGTCGGCCGCGAGGCGCGCGTTCACCAGGACCTCCTCGACCCTGAAGCCGGGGACGGCGCTCTCGTCGTTCAGCATCAGCGGCACCCACTTGCCGGTGCCGTCGAACTCGCCGTCCGAGGGCAGGGCACCCGTGCCCGTGATCTCGGAGACCGGGGAGTCGCCCGTGAACTTGGCCACGTACAGTGAGCCCGACGACAGCAGCGTCTTGTTGTGCGCGCGGGCCTCGGCGCTCGATCCGGGCTGGAACTTCTGCGACGACACGAACTTGTAGAGGTAGTCGAAGCGCTCGTCGTCGCCCATGTAGGCGACCGCGTGGCCCGACGCGCTGATCGTGACGTTGGCGCCCTCGTGCTTGAAGCGGCCCAGGGCGGTGTGCTTCACCGGAGGCTCATCCGGGTTCTGCGGGTCGATCTCGACGATCCAGCCGAAGCGGTTGGGCTCGTTCAGGTAGCCCTCCTTGGTGGCGTCGAAGCGGGGGTCGATCGCCTCCCAGCCGTAGGTCGAGGGCGTGCTGCGCAGCCCGTAGCGCTTCTGCGCGGCCGAGACGCCCGGCGCGACGAAGTAGCCGTTGAAGTTCTCCTCGCCGGAGACGACGGTGCCCCACGGGGTCGTGCCGCCGGCGCAGTTGCCGAACGTGCCGAGGATGGTGCGGCCCTCGGGGTCGTCGACCGTCTTCAGCAGGTCGGAACCGGCGGCGGGGCCGTCGACGGCGAAGGGGGTGTCGGCCGTGATGCGGCGGTTGCGGGCGCCGCCCACGACGTAGCTCCACCGGTCGCCGGGGCGCTTGCGCTCCAGGTCGACGACCGACAGGCCGTGCGCGGCCTTCGAGACGCGGAGCTGCTCGTGGCGCTCCTCCTCGGATGCGGCCGGCGGGAACATGATGCCCGGGTTGACGTACTCGTGGTTGTTCACGAGCACCGCGGTGCGGCCGCCGCGGTCGTGGATGATGTCGAGGTAGTCGGCGTTGTAGCCGAACTGACGCGCCTGCTTCTCCGCGGTCTGGTTGAAGGGGTCGAACGCGTCGGCCTCGTCGAACAGCGGCTCACCCCAGCGGATGATCGGGTCCCAGCGGAACCCCTCGGGCACAGTGACGGCGTCCACGTCGGCCGACACGGGCGCGATCGGCGTGAAGCCGAAGGCGCGGCCGTCGTTCGGGCCGACCATCTGCGCGGTCGCGGCCGCGGCGCGGTCGCCTCCGGTGGTCGCGGCGGCGATCACGATCGCCGAGGCGGCGGCGGCGCCGCCGGCGAGCACGGCGCGACGGCTGAGCGCGGCGCTCGCGATGTCGCGGAAGTAGCCGTTCTCCGAGGTGTTGGGCGCGGCGTGGAAGCACGCGTTGTCGCACTTCAGGTGGCAGGTGACCGCACTGCGCTTGCCGTGCGTGCGGCCGGTCATCAGCAGGTTGAGCAGGGGCCGGCGGGCACCGGCGTCGGGCGTCTGGGGGATCAGTGCACTCATGCCACCCACCGTGGCCCGAGCGGTTGAGGCGCAGGCGACGCCAAGGTGAACGCGAGGTGACATCTTCCGGTCCCGGCCTGCGGCCATGCCGCAGGCCGGGACGGACGCCGGGTCAGCCGCCGAGGGCGGCGGTGACCACGGCGCGGGCCTCGTCCTGCACGGCGCGGAGGTGCTCCTCGCCGCGCAGCGACTCGGCGTAGAGCTTGTAGACGTCCTCGGTGCCCGACGGGCGCGCGGCGAACCATGCGCTTGCGGTCTGCACCTTGAGCCCGCCGATCGCCGCGCCGTTGCCCGGTGCCTTGGTGAGCTTGGCGACGATCTCCTCGCCCGCGAGCGTCGTGGCGGTCACGGCCTCGGGGCCGAGCTTGCCGAGCGCGGCCTTCTGCTCGGGCGTCGCGGCGGCGTCCACGCGCTGGTAGGCCGACGCCCCGAACTCGGCCTCGAGCTCGGCGTAGCGCTGCGAGGGCGTCTTGCCCGTCACGGCCAGGATCTCCGCCGCGAGCAGGCACAGCAGGATGCCGTCCTTGTCGGTCGTCCAGACCGTGCCGTCCTTGCGCAGGAAGGACGCGCCCGCCGACTCCTCGCCGCCGAACGCGACCGAGCCGTCGATCAGGCCGGGCACGAACCACTTGAAGCCGACCGGCACCTCGAGCAGCGAGCGGCCGAGCGACGCGGCGACCTTGTCGATCATCATCGACGACACGAGCGTCTTGCCGACCGCGGCGTCGGACGACCAGCCCGGACGGTGCGAGAACAGGTAGTCGATCGCGACCGCCAGGTAGTGGTTCGGGTTCATCAGGCCCGCGTCGGGCGTGACGATGCCGTGCCGGTCGGCGTCGGCGTCGTTGCCGGTCAGGATGTCGTACTCGCTGCGCTTGGCGACGAGCGACGCCATCGCGGAGGGCGACGACGGATCCATCCGGATCTTCTCGTCCCAGTCCAGCGTCATGAACCGCCAGGTCGGGTCGACATCCGGGTTCACGACGGTCAGGTCGAGGCCGTAGTGCTCCGCGATCATCGCCCAGTACTCGACCGACGCGCCGCCGAGCGGGTCGGCGCCGATCCGCACGCCGGCCTCGCGGATGGCGTCGATGTCGATGATCGAGGCGAGGTCGCGCACGTACGCGTCGCGGAAGTCGTAAGTGCCCAGGGCGCCGGCGTCGATGTCGGCGAAGCGGACCCGCTTGACGCCCTCGAGGCCCGCCTCGATCAGCTGGTTGGCGCGCGCGGCGATCCAGCTCGTGGCGTCGGTGTCCGCCGGGCCGCCGTGCGGCGGGTTGTACTTGAAGCCGCCGTCGGCCGGCGGGTTGTGGCTCGGGGTCACGACGATGCCGTCGGCTCGGCCGGGGTCGGCGTCCGCGAGGTCGCGGTTGAAGGTCAGGATGGCGAGGCTCAGCGCGGGCGTCGGCACCCACGAGTCGCGGGAGTCGATGCGCACGTCCACCGCGTTCGCGACCAGCACCTCGATCGCGCTGCGCTCGGCCGGCAGCGACAGCGCGTGGGTGTCGCGGCCGAGGAAGAGCGGGCCCTGGATGCCCTGCTCGGCGCGGTAGTCGACGATCGCCTGGGTCGTGGCGAGGATGTGCTGCTCGTTGAAGCTCGTGCTGAGGCTCGAGCCACGATGGCCGCTCGTGCCGAACGCCACACGCTGCGAGGGCTGCGACGGATCGGGGACGCGGTCGTAGTAGGCGTTGATCAGCTCATCGACGTCGATGAGGTCGGAGGCTTCGGCAGGGAGTCCGGCTCGGCTCGTCATGGCGCCCATCCTCGCACGCGTCACCCGGCCGCGCCCATCGGTGTTCGATGGCTAGGCTGAGGGCCATGCCGTCGGATGCCGCTCCTCGTCGCACGTACAGCTACCTGGGCCCCGCCGGCACCTTCACGGAGGCGGCGCTCGACCAGGTGCCCGAGGCGCGCGGTCAGATCTGGCACTCCGTGCACAACGTCGGCGAGGCGCTCGCCGACGTCGCGGCGGGCCGCAGCGACGCCGCCATGATCGCGATCGAGAACTCGATCGACGGCGGCGTCTCGACCGCGCAGGATGCGCTCGCGCGCATCCCGAACCTGCGGATCGTCGGCGAGTACCTCGTCCCGGTCGAGTTCGTGCTCGTCGGCAAGCCCGGCGCGCGGCTCGAGGACGTGCAGCTCGTGAGCGCGCATCCGGTCGCGTACGCCCAGTGCCTCGGGTGGCTCTCGGAGCACCTGCCGACGCACCAGCACGTGCCCGCCTCGAGCAACGTCGCGAGCGCAGTCGGCGTCCTGGACGGCTCGAGCCCCGCGGACGCCGCCATCGCCCCGCCCGGCATCACGGCGCACCACGACGTGGAGGTGCTGGCGCGGGGGATCGGCGACAACCCCGACGCCGTGACGCGCTTCGTGCTGGTCAGCGGCCCGACCCCGCCGCCCGCGCCGACCGGCGCCGACAAGACCAGCGTGATCGTCGAGCTGCCCGAGGATCGCGCGGGCACCCTGCTCGAGATGCTCGAGCAGTTCTCGACGCGCGGCATCAACCTGAGCCTCATCCAGTCGCGCCCGATCGGCGACGCCCTGGGGCGCTACCGCTTCGTGATCGACGCGGACGGCCACATCCTGGACGAGCGCATGGCGGACGCCCTGATGGGCCTGCGTCGCTTCAGCCCGAACGTCGTGTTCCTCGGCTCGTACCCGCGCGCCGACCGCGCGATCGTGCAGTACAGCGACCGCTACTCCGACGAGGTCTTCGTCGAGGCGCGCGACTGGCTCCGCGGCCTCATCGCGGGCGAGCCCGACCAGTAGCCCGGCGCCCGGTCCTTCGTGAACCTGTGGAGAGCAGGACCCCGGCTCGCGTAGCGTGCGGCACCGTGAGGGGATGGGGATTCGGCGCGAGCTGCCACCGGAGCCGGGCGGCGTCTTCGCGGTGGGACGGGCGCGCGACGCGGGTGTCGGACGCGGTCGCCTCCGCGGATCGGACCTGACGTCGACGTTCCACGGGGCGCGGTCGGTCCGGGTCGAGCGTCCGGATCCGGATGACGTGCCGGATGTCGCGAAGGAGCGCGCGCGAGTGCTCGCGCAGGTCCGCGAGCTCGCGGCCGTGCTCGCCGATCACGCGTTCTTCGCGGGAATCACCGCGGCGATGGTGCACGGCATCCCACTCCCGCCGTTCCATCACTCGGTGAGGCGGGCCGGTGGGGGTGGGCCTCCCGAGCTCACGCCGCTCGTCGTCGGCGTCCACAAGTGGTCGACGGCGGCCTGCCCGAGCCCGTGCTGGACTACGACGTGTCAGCTCCGTATGGCGCGTTCGTCGCGTGCCTCGATCTCGCGTACCCGGAGTGGAAGGTCGGGTACGAGTACGACGGCTCCGGTCACCGCACCCAGGCGCAGTTCGAGCGCGATGTGGCCAAGCGGGAGTGGCTCGCCGATCTCGGCTGGGACGTGCTGCACTTCACCGCACGCGACCTCCGGGGACCTGAGCGCGAGGTCGTCCGCCGCGCCCGCGCAGCGCTCATCCGCCAGGGCGTCGCGAAGGTATGAGATATGGACCTTCGGGGTAGCCCGGAGGTGCATATCTCATACCTTCAGCCCAGCTCGTCGGCGAGGAGCTCGAGGGTCTGGGTGCGGCCGGGGGAGGCGTCGAGGGGCTCCGCGGCGTAGGAGCCCGCGGCGGGCGAGATCATGACCTCGTCGACGCCGTACCGAGCGGCGAAGTCGCGCAGGCCGGCGGCGACGTCCGCGCCCGTGCCCACGAACCAGCGCGAGCGCACGCCGTCGACCAGGCTCTGCTCGAGCGGATCGGACGGGGTCGCGAGCGCTTCGTCGACCGTCTCGAGGGCGCGCATCGGCTTGTTGGTGCGCAGGCGTGCGAACTGCCGGAGCTGAGGGAGCGCCCGCTCCTCGGCCTCCTCGGCCGACGCCGCCGCGACGGCGTTCGCGGTCACGAACGTGCGCGGGGCGTCGAGGTGCTCGCTGGGCTGGAACTGCGTGCGGTACAGCTCCATGGCGCGCTCGAGGCCGTCGCCGGCGAAGTGGTTCGCGAACACGTACGGCAGGCCGTAGGCCGCGGCCAGGGTCGCGGAGTAGTCGCTCGAACCGAGCAGCCACACCTCGGGAACCCCGGACGCCGCGGGCGTCGCGTGCACCTCGTACTCGCCGCCGCTCGTGAAGCGCACGGTCGCGCCCTCCGCGCCCACGAGCTTGAGGATGTCGGTGATGTGCTGCGGGAACTGCTCGACCTCGCTGGTCGTGCCCGAGCGCCGCAGCAGCTGGGTGATGACGGGGTCGCTGCCGGGCGCGCGGCCGATGCCGAGGTCCACCCGCCCCGGCGCGATCGCCTCGAGGGCGGCGAACTGCTCGGCGACGATCAGGGGCGCGTGGTTCGGCAGCATCACGCCGCCCGAGCCGACCCGGATGCGCGAGGTCTGCATCGCCGCGGCGGCGATCAGCACCGGCGGGGCCGTGGATGCCACCGCCGGCATGTTGTGGTGCTCGGCGAACCAGTACCGCCGGTACCCCAGCTCGTCGGCCCGCCGGGCGAGTGACATCGACGCCGTCACCGCCTGGACGCTGGATTGACCGGTGCGCACCGGCACCAGGTCGAGCACGGACAGGGACAGACTCTTCGCGTCGCTCATCGTCAGCCCCAACCCGCCGCTGAGCGAGAGCATTCCCATAGCCTGAAACGCATGGATGCCGAGGTCTTCTACGTGCTGGTCGGGGCGCTCGCCGTGGGAGCCCTCGCGCGCTGGCGCGGCTGGCCGGCGCCGCTCGTGATCACGGTCGCGGCCATCCTGGTCTCGCTCATCCCGGCGATCCCGACGCTCGACATCGACGGCCACCTGCTGCTGAATCTGACGCTGCCGCCGCTGCTGTACTCGGCCGCGCTCGAGGTGTCCTTCGTCGGCTTCGCGCGCAGCCTGCCGCACATCCGGCGGCTCGGCATGGGGCTCGTGCTCGTCACCGCGCTGGTCGTCGGCCTCGTGGCGTGGTGGATCATGCCGGAGCTCGGCTTCGCGGGCGCGCTGCTGCTGGGCGCGATCGTCGGCCCGCCCGACGCCGTCTCGGCCGCCGCCGTGGGCCGCAGGCTCGGACTGCCGCGGCGCGTGATGACCGTGCTGTCCGGCGAGAGCCTGATCAACGACGCCACGTCGCTCACGCTCGTGCGGGTGTTCGCCGCGATCGTCGCCGGCGCCACGGTCACGGTGTGGGACGGCCTGTGGGCGTTCGCGGTCGCGGTGGTGCTCGGCGTCGCGATCGGCCTGGTCTTCGGCATCGTGCTGCACCAGCTGCGCGTGCGGCTCGACGACCCGGTCGTGGTCGGGACGGCCGGGCTGGTGGTGCCGTTCGGCGCGTACGCGATCGCGGAGCACCTCGGCGGATCCGGTGTGCTCGCGGTCGTCGCCATGGGGCTGTACGTGGGCTTCCACGCCCCGCGCACCGACTACACGACGCGACTGCAGGAGCGCCCGCTCTGGCAGTCGGCCGACTTCCTGCTCGAGAGCTTCGTGTTCGCCTACATCGGGCTGCAGTTCCCGCGCGTGCTGAGCGAGCTCGGCGCGCGCGACGCGGGCGTGACGATCGCGCTCGCCCTGGCGGTGTTCGCCGTGGTGCTCGCGGTGCGGCCCGTGTTCGTCTACGCCAGCTACGCGTGGGGGCGGATGTGGCAGCGCATCCGGATCATGCGCTGGAAGCACGCGCAGGAGGCGTTCCGAAGGAACCCGGACGACCCGCGCGCCGCGATCATCCGCAAGCGGCGCGACAAGCTGGCCGCGCGCGGCATCGAGCTGAACGAGCGCAACCTGCGCCAGCGCATCCTCGAGCCCGCGCTCTCGGTGCAGGAGCGCGCGGTGGTGTCGTGGGCGGGGATGCGCGGAGTCGTCACGCTCGCGATGGCCGCCGCCCTCCCCGACCTCACGGGCGACGCGATGCCCGAGTCGCACGTCCAGAAGCTGGTCGTGGTGGCCTTCGTCGTGACGGTGGGCACGCTGCTGCTGCAGGGCCTCACGCTCGCGCCGCTCATCCGGGCGCTCGGCGTCGGCGCCGACGAGGAGCACCGGCAGGACGCCGCGCAGGTGCGGGCGATCCAGGCGCGCAGCCAGGAGGTCGGCAAGGCGTACCTGCGCGCGCGGCGCTCGGAGTGGAAGGAGCGCTTCGGCCCCGGCGGCGCCGAGGTCTTCGACCGGATGGCGCAGTCGCTGCTGAAGGTCGAGCGCGACACCGACCGCGCCGGACAGGTGCTCGAGACCGCCGACGGCGCGGCGCCCGCCGGCCCGACGTACGAGGACCTCGTCGCACTGTCCAAGGGGTGGCTCGAGGCGCGGCGCACGATGCTGCTCGAGGAGCGCGACCGCGGCAACCTCGGCGAGGAGGTCATGCGCGAGCTCATGACGGCGATCGACGCCGAGGAGCTCGCGATCGACACCCGCGGCGCGGTCCGGGACTTCGCCCGCGACTGAGAGCGCTCGCCGCGTCAAGCCCCCGGGTCGCGCGCTATGCCCACGGCGAACACGCGACCGCGGCGCCCGCCCGCTCGTTACCGTGGAGTCACGGCGTCGGAAGGCGTCACTGGCCTATGCGCCCGGAGGAGTGACATGTTCGAGAGATTCACCGACCGTGCCCGTCGTGTGGTCGTCCTCGCCCAGGAAGAGGCGAAGATGCTCAACCACAACTACATCGGCACCGAGCACATCCTGCTCGGGCTGATCCACGAGGGCGAGGGCGTCGCCGCCAAGGCGCTCGAGTCGCTCGGCATCTCGCTGGACGCCGTGCGCGAGCAGGTGCAGGACATCATCGGCCAGGGCCAGCAGCAGCCGACCGGTCATATCCCCTTCACCCCGCGCGCCAAGAAGGTGCTCGAGCTCTCGCTGCGCGAGGCGCTGCAGCTGGGACACAACTACATCGGCACCGAGCACATCCTGCTCGGCCTCATCCGCGAGGGCGAGGGCGTCGCCGCCCAGGTGCTGGTCAAGCTCGGAGCCGACCTGAACAAGGTGCGCCAGCAGGTCATCCAGCTCCTGTCGGGCTACCAGGGCAAGGAGCCCGTCGGCGTCGCGGCGGGCAGCCAGACCGAGAGCGAGGGCGCCAAGGGCGGCTCGCAGGTGCTCGACCAGTTCGGCCGCAACCTGACGCAGGCGGCGCGCGACAACAAGCTCGACCCGGTCATCGGGCGCGAGAAGGAGATCGAGCGCGTCATGCAGATCCTGTCGCGCCGCACCAAGAACAACCCGGTGCTGATCGGCGAGCCCGGCGTCGGCAAGACCGCCGTCATCGAGGGCCTCGCCCAGGCGATCGTCAAGGGCGACGTGCCCGAGACGCTGAAGGACAAGCAGCTGTACTCGCTGGACCTCGGCTCGCTGATCGCCGGATCCCGCTACCGCGGCGACTTCGAGGAGCGCCTGAAGAAGGTGACCAAGGAGATCCGCACGCGCGGCGACATCATCATCTTCATCGACGAGATCCACACGCTCGTCGGCGCGGGTGCCGCCGAGGGCGCGATCGACGCCGCCTCGATCCTGAAGCCGATGCTCGCCCGCGGCGAGCTCCAGACGATCGGCGCCACGACGCTCGACGAGTACCGCAAGCACTTCGAGAAGGACGCCGCGCTCGTGCGCCGCTTCCAGTCGGTGAACGTCGCGGAGCCGTCGCTGCCGCACGCCATCAACATCCTGAAGGGTCTGCGCGACCGCTACGAGGCGCACCACAAGGTGCAGATCACGGACGGCGCGATCGTCGCCGCCGCGAACCTCTCGGACCGCTACGTGAGCGACCGCTTCCTGCCGGACAAGGCCATCGACCTGCTCGACGAGGCCGGCGCCCGCCTGCGCCTGTCGATCCTGTCGTCGCCGCCGGAGCTGCGCGAGTTCGACGAGAAGATCGCCAAGGTCCGCGAGGCCAAGGAGGCCGCGAGCGAGGAGCAGGACTTCGAGAAGGCCGCAGCTCTCCGCGACGAGGAGAAGTCGCTGCTGGCCGAGCGCCTGCGCCTCGAGAAGCAGTGGCGCTCGGGCGACGTGACCACCGCCGCGACGGTCGACGAGGGCCTGATCGCCGAGGTCCTGGCCCAGGCCACGGGCATCCCGGTGTTCAAGCTCACCGAGGAGGAGACCAGCCGTCTCGTCTTCATGGAGAAGGCGCTGCACGAGCGCGTCATCGGCCAGGAGGAGGCGATCGCCGCCCTGTCGAAGACCATCCGCCGCCAGCGCGCCGGCCTCAAGGACCCGAAGCGCCCCTCGGGCTCGTTCATCTTCGCCGGCCCCACGGGCGTCGGAAAGACCGAGCTCGCCAAGGCGCTCGCCGAGTTCCTGTTCGACGACGAGGGTGCGCTGATCTCGCTCGACATGTCGGAGTTCGGCGAGAAGCACACGGTCTCGCGCCTGTTCGGAGCCCCTCCCGGCTTCGTCGGCTTCGAGGAGGGCGGCCAGCTCACCGAGAAGGTGCGCCGCAAGCCGTTCTCGGTCGTCCTGTTCGACGAGATCGAGAAGGCCCACCCGGACATCTTCAACTCGCTGCTGCAGATCCTCGAGGAGGGTCGTCTGACCGACGGTCAGGGCCGCGTGGTCGACTTCAAGAACACCGTGATCATCATGACGACGAACCTCGGCTCGTCGGCGATCGCCGGTGGCCCGGTGGGCTTCCAGATCGAGGGCGACACGACGACGACCTACGAGCGGATGAAGGGCAAGGTCGACGAGGAGCTGAAGCGTCACTTCAAGCCCGAGTTCCTCAACCGCGTGGACGACATCATCGTGTTCCCGCAGCTGTCGAAGCCCGAGCTCATCCAGATCGTGGACCTGTTCACCAAGCGTCTCAACGAGCGCCTGCTGGACCGCGACATGACGCTGGAGATGTCGCAGGCCGCCAAGGAGCGCCTGATCGAGATCGGCTTCGACCCCGCGCTCGGCGCGCGCCCGCTGCGTCGCGCGATGCAGCACGAGATCGAGGACCGTCTGTCGGAGCGCATCCTGAGCGGCGAGCTCGACACCGGCCACCACATCAAGGTCGACGTCGAGGACGGTCGCTTCGTGTTCCAGAACGCGCCGCGCGGCGAGGCCGTCGCGGTGGGAGTGAACACGCGCGGCAGCATCGCCGGCACGCCGGATCTGGCCGCCAACGCGAGCTGATCTGAACGAACGCCGAAGGGGCGGGCGCCTGCGGCTGCCCGCCCCTTCGGCGTTCGCCGCCGGTCGTTGAGCGGCGGTCGTTGAGCGGAGCGAAGCGGAGACGAAACGCAGGAGCGGAGACGAAACGGCCTGAGCGAGCGCAGCGAGCCGAAGGCTCCCAGGAATCCGCCCCTAGGCTTGACCGCATGACCGATCCCACGGGCGCGCCGTTCCTCGTGCGCCCGGCCCGCGCGGCCGACATGGTGCACATCCACCGCATGCTGGAGCCGTACGTGCAGGAGCGCATCCTGCTGGGCAAGGACCTCGTGGTGCTGTACGAGGCGACGCAGGAGTTCCTGGTCGCCGAGGTCGACGGCACGGTCATCGGATGCGGCGCGCTGCACGTGATGTGGGAGGACCTCGGCGAGGTCCGCACGCTCCTGGTCGACCGCGCCTGGCTGCATCACGGCGTGGGGCGCGCGATCGTCGAAGGGCTCGAGCACAAGGCGCGCGAACTGGGCCTGAAGCGCCTGTTCTGCCTGACCTTCGAGGTCGAGTTCTTCCTGCGCCGAGGCTTCGCGCCCATCGGCGAGCAGATCGTCGACCCGGATGTGTACTCGCAGCTGGTGCGCAGCCGCGACGAGGGCATCGCCGAGTTCCTCGACCTCGCGCACGTGAAGCCGAACACGCTCGGCAACACGCGCATGCTCAAGCTCCTTTAGAGCCCGGCGCGTTCGCCCGGGGCGCCCGGGGTGCGCGCCTACCCTGGATGACGTGGGATCCGAGCCGCGTCGTCGACCGTCGCCCGCCGTGTACCGGCGGCGCCGGATCGCCGTGCTGCTGCTCGCGCTGATCGTGATCGGCGCGGTGGCGTGGCTGCTGATCGCGCAGCCCTGGCAGGCGCTCGCGGCGTCCCAGGCCGACGCGGAGCCCTCCGCCGCGCCGACGACCTCGACGCCGACCCCGACGTCGAACCCGACCCCGACGCCCACGCCGACCTCGACGGTGCCGCCGACGCCGCAGCCGTGCGACCCGAGCGTGATCGAGCTGGTGCCGCTCGTCAACGGCCAGAAGTTCGCCTCGCATCCGGTGGAGATGCGCATCCGGCTCACGAACACGGGCTCGGTCGACTGCACGATGGATGTCGGCACGTCGCAGCAGCGCTTCGTGGTGACGAGCGGCAAGGACATCTGGTGGCGCTCGACCGACTGCCAGAGCGAGCCCAGCAGCATGGTCGTCACGCTGGCCGCGGGCCAGACGGTCGAGAGCGCCGAGCCGCTGGTGTGGGATCGCACCCGGTCGGACGTCTCGACGTGCGACAGCGAGACCCGTCCGCGGGCGCCCGGCGGCGGCGCCGCGTATCACCTGCAGGTCGAGGTGGGGGACGTGAAGTCCAAGGAGACCGCGCAGTTCTTCCTGCTGTGAGCCCGCTCCCGCTGGGCGAGATCGGGTCCCGGTGTGTGGGAGGTCGCGAAGCCGGGTTCCTGGCGCGCGGCGGCCGACCGGCATAGCGTGGAGAGATGGGCACGCTGTACTACGGATCCCAGGGCACTCCGATCGAGATCAACGACCGTGCGCTCGCGCACGTGAAGATGGTGATCGTCTCGAAGCTGCGTCGCGGCGAGGCGTTCACGCTCTCGTTCCAGCACGAGGACGGCAGCGGCCGCAGCACGATCTGGCTGAGCTCCGCCATCCCGCTGCGGTTCACGTTCGAGGAGGTGAAGCGCACCGAGCTCAACGCGCGGTGGCTCGAGGAGCTGGCCGAGTCGGCCAACCTGCTCGGCGGCATCACCCTCGTGCCCGAGCGCACCGACGACGGCGGTACCACGCTGGTGCCCGAGACGAAGGCCAGCTGAGCGCCGATCGCGGCGCGGAACGGAGAAGGCCCGGAGCGATGCTCCGGGCCTTGTCACGTCGTCCCGCGCAGGCCCCCAGGGCGCCGAGCGCCAAACCTGCTGTGAGTGCGGTAGATCCACCAGTCCCCACCGATGCCGCACCCGAACGGGCATGGTCAACACTATCAACGGCCATTTTGTGAACCTGACAGAATGCTTGAACCGCGGTGGCCGGATCCTTAGATCTGCGTAGCCGTAGTCTGAACACATGGTGTCCCGCAAGCGCCCGTCGTCCGCCCGCAAGAAGTCGTCCCGTCAGGCGCTCGATCCGCAGGAGTTCCGCTCCGAGGCGCTCGCCCAGGCCCTCGAGCGGCAGGACATGGCGGCGGTCGCGCTGGCGCTGCGCAACGGCAACACGGTGGTGCCGCTGCTCAAGCCCGGCAAGCGCGACGATCCCCTCGACGGCGGCGAGGTCTGGACGTACCGCGACCCCGCCACCGGGCAGGTCGCGCTGCTGCTGTTCAGCGATGCGCGCAACAAGCCCGAGAATCTCCCGCCCGGAGTGGCGCTGTACTCGCCCGCGTGGCTTAGGTCGTTCCTGACCAAGCACCGCGACACGATCACGACCGTCTTCCTCGACATCGCCGGCCCGCACCCCATGCAGGCCTCCCCCGCCGAGCTCCTCGCGGCCCTCGACCTGGCCACCTGACGCGCGCACTCCTCCCCGTGGTCGTTGAGCGAGCGAAGCGAGTCGAAACGAGCTGAGCGAGCGCAGCGAGCCGAAGCCCCGCCTCAGAACTCCGGAACGGCCTCGAGCTTGCGCGGCCGCGGCCGGCCCTGGGCGCGCACGTCGTCGAGCGCGGCGCGCAGCTTGCCCGACCGGTCGTCGATCACGGCGCGGTAGCCGAGCCGGGCCGCCTCGGTGCGGCGCTGCGCGGCCTGCGTGACGGGGCGCACCTCGCCCGCCAGGCTGAGCTCGCCCACGGCCGCGATGTCCCGCGTCACGGCCCAGTGTTTGACCGACCCGGCGATCGCGATCGCGATCGCGAGGTCGGCTGCCGGCTCCGTGAACCGCACGCCGCCCACGGTCGAGACGTAGACGTCCTGGTCGCTGGTCTTGATCCCGGCGCGCTTCTCGAGCACCGCGAGCACCATGGCCACGCGGGAGGAGTCGACGCCGTGCACGATCCGGCGCGGGTTGGGCGCGTTGGTCGGGATCGTGAGCGCCTGCACCTCGACGGGCATGGCGCGGCGGCCCTCGAGCGCGATCGCGACGCACGTGCCCGGCTCGGGGATGCCCTGCGACAGGAAGAGGCCGCTCGGGTCGGGCACCTCGGCGATGCCGTCGCCGGTCATCTCGAAGCAGCCCACCTCGTCGGTCGGGCCGAAGCGGTTCTTGAGCGAGCGCACGAAGCGCAGCGCGGTCTGCCGGTCGCCCTCGAACTGGCACACGACGTCCACGAGGTGCTCGAGCAGGCGCGGCCCGGCGATCTGCCCGTCCTTGGTGACGTGCCCGACCAGGATGATCGGCAGCCCGCGGTCCTTGGCGACCCGGATGAGCGTCGACGCGACCTCGCGGACCTGCCCCGGCATGCCCGCGGCGCCCTCGGACAGCGACGACGACACGGTCTGCACCGAGTCGACGATCACCAGCTGCGGCTCGACGGAGTCGATCTGGCCGAGCACGGTCGCGAGATCCGTCTCGCTCGCGAGGTACAGCTCGTCGTGCAGCGCGCCCGTGCGCTCGGCGCGCATCCGGACCTGCGCGGGCGACTCCTCGGCGCTGATGTAGAGCACGCGGCGCCCCTCGGCGGCCGAGCGCGCGGCAACCTCGAGCAGCAGCGTGGACTTGCCGACGCCCGGCTCGCCCGAGAGCAGGATGGCCGCGCCGGGAACGATGCCCCCGCCCAGCACGCGGTCGAACTCGCCCACCCCGCTGGCGCGGCGCGGCGCCTCGGCCGTGTCGATCCTGGTGATGGGCGTCGCCGCGGCGGTCGGGATCATCGGGTCCAGCCGGCGCGTGATCCCCGTCTGCTCGGCGGCCTCGACGACCGTGCCCCACTGCTGGCACTCGCCGCACCGGCCCACCCACTTGACGGCCGTCCATCCGCACTCGGTGCAGCGGTAGGCGGCGGGGGCGGGGCGCTTGCTCGGCATGGGATCCAGCGTAGGCGCGGGCTCGGACATCCGTTCGAACCGCGCCGCGCGCCCGGCGTTCAGCCCTCGCGCACCTGGTCCGCCGTCGCCCGGATCGTGTCGGCCGACGCGTGCAGCAGCGCGAGCTCCTCGTCGGAGAAGCGCGTCTCGCGGATCGGGAACGCGCCCGACGAGCCCACGATCGACGGCACCGAGAGCGCGACGCCCGACAGGCCGTGGAAGTCGTCGAGCACCGTCGAGACCGGCAGCACGCCGCGCTCGTCGCGCAGCACCGCCTCGGCGATCCGCGTGGCCGAGAGCCCGATGGCGTAGTTCGTGGCGCCCTTGCCCTCGATCACCTTGTACGCGGCGGTCCGCACCTCCTGCGCGATCCGGTCCAGCTCGTCCCGGGTCAGCGGATCGGCGCCCCGCGCGGCGAACTCGCTCAGCGGCACCGGGCCGACCGAGGCACTCGACCAGAGCGGGAACTCGGTGTCGCCGTGCTCGCCCACGATGTTCGCGTGGATCGACCGCGCCGCCACGCCCACCCGCTCCGCGAGCCGCCACCGCAGCCGCGACGTGTCGAGCACGGTGCCGGACGCGAAGATCCGCTCGGGCGGCAGGCCCGTCTGCTCCTGTGCGAGCAGCGTCAGCACGTCGCACGGGTTGGTGACGATCACGAACACCGCGTCGGGAGAGGCCTCGACCAGCTGCGGGATCATCGTGCGGAAGATCCGCGCGTTCGTCCCGATCAGCTCCAGCCGCGTCTGGCCGGGCCGCTGCGCGGCGCCGGCCGTGACGATCACGACGTGCGACCCCTCGGTCACCGCGATGTCGGCCGATCCGGTGACCTGGCTCGACCCGGTGAACAGCGCGCCGTGCGCCAGGTCGAGCGTCTCGGCCTCGACCCGCGCCGCGTCGATGTCGTACAGCGCGACCTGCCGCGCCGCGCCCCGGATGAGCGACGCGTACGCGGTCGCGGACCCGACCGCCCCCGCGCCCACGACGGTCAGCTTCGCGTTCTCGATGACGGCCATGGCGCCATCCTGTCAGCGGATGCCCAGCCCGGTAAGGCCCCGTCGATTTGGCCGCCCGATGAACCTCCCGTAAACTCGAACGCGGTGACGTGTCCGAGCGGCCGAAGGTGCAACTCTCGAAAAGTTGTGTAGGGTAACCCCCTACCGTGGGTTCAAATCCCACCGTCACCGCCATCGTCGAAGCCCCGCGAACCCTTGGAAACACTGGGATCGCGGGGCTTTCGCTATCTCGCGCCCGAGCGCCGTGCCCACAATTTGCCCACATCTGAAACGGAACGCGGCAGTCCGGGCTGGTTTCAGAGCGACCGATCAGCTGGCGACGGGGGCCAAGAAGCGGGCCTTACGCGTCTTTCGAAGGGTTCTCGATGAGGCTGAGAGTCCGGGCGCGATCAAGTGCGTCGGATACGCCGTCCAGGTCGTCGTCGAACAGGTCACTGTAGATGTCGAGGGTTACCGCAGCGCTCGTATGCCCAAGCATGCGTTGCACTGCCTTGACATTCGCACCCGCGCTGATTGCCAGCGAAGCCGCCGTGTGACGCAGATCATGCGGTGTCACGCGCGGGAGCTCCGGGTCCAGCTCCTGGGCGCGTCGAACGGATGAGGCGAACCATCCATCCTTCGAGTTCGGGAGCCGCATCGGCTGTGCGCCGTCACCGAAGACAAAGTCGTCTCGGCCGCGCGTTCGCGCGCGGAGCATCAGCGTCTCGAGGAGAAAAGGCGGGATAGGTACGGATCGGTGTTTGTGGGACTTGGGAGTGCCGATGATGACGTTCGTACCCACCATGACGGCGTTCTCTTCGACGCGTGCGCGACGTCGCGGGAGGTCGAGGTGGCGCACACGGAGTCCCGTTGCTTCGCCCCATCTCACTCCCGTGTACGCCAGAAAGCGGACAAGGTCGGGTTCCCTGGCCGTGGAGGCGAGAAGCTCGACCTGCCGGTGGGTGAGATACGCCTTTCGCTTTCTACCCTTTCGCGGCAGGGCGACATCGCGGGCGACGTTGCTGGGAAGAGTTCGGTCTTTGACCGCGGCATCGAGAATCCCCGACAGAATGCCGTGAGCTCGCAGCACGTTGGACGCGCTTTGCGTTCGGGCCATCTCGGAGACCCAATCCTGCACTTCGGAGTGTCGAATCTTCGACAGACTGCGCGTTCCCCATCTGGGTTCGACATGGATGCGCCATGGCAGGCTGGTCAGGATCTGGCCGTCCGTACGCGGAAGCATGACCGTGACTTCGACGGCGGGGATATCGACGAGCAGGCGGCGGTAGCGTTCCAGGTCGCGGCCCAGCCGTTCGGTCCGCGCGACGCCGTCGGGCGGCGGTGACAGGCAGTCACGCCAGCGTTCCACTCTGTACTCGGCGGTCGTCCTGGTCAGCCTGCCGGGTGCCCTCGCGATCAGGGCGCGTGTCGATGGGGGCGTCCCGCGACCGCGACCGCGCATGCCAGCACCGCCTGCCCAGTCGTGGTCTCGATCGAAAGGGCTCTGCCGGCCGGGGCGGACAGGCCGGGGCACAAAGCATTGAGATGATCATGAAGTCGGCTCCACTGAGCAGGATGCTCCTTGCGCCGTACTGCCGGCTCGTCGGGGACCCCATGCTCGCACGGGATCCGCACGGCGTCACCGCCGGGCTGGCGGCACCGGCCGGCGAAGTCGTGCTCACTCCCGGCGTCTCCCGGTGCTCCTTCAGCGGGCTGCTGCCTGGCTCGCCACGCCGATCTGGGGACGCAGGGAGACATCTGCCCGGCGGTACGCCGAAGGCGTCAAGCCGGTTTCCGCGCGGAATTGCCGGTTGAAGTTGGCGAGGTTCTGGTAGCCCACGGCAGTGCTGATGGCGGCGACCGACGAGTCCGTCTGGTCGAGGAGGCGGCACGCGTTCGCGATGCGAAGTCGTCGCACGAGGTCCGAGAAGGTCATCCCGCTGGCCTTCTTGAAGTACTTCGAGAAGCTGGGCTCGGACATGTGAGCCAGGCGCGCAGCTTCGGACATGCGGATGTCTCCGGAAAGGTTCTCCACGACGTAAGCTAGGCCGGCGTCTACGGCGGCGCGCCCGTTCCGGTCCGTCGACGCTGTGTACAACTCATGAGCCACGTAGTGGCGCTCACCAGCGGGCGCCCGCAGGAACAGGTCGAGTAGCGCAAGGAACAAGGAGACCCGTGCCGCCCCGACCGCGGTTCCGATCGCCTCCATGGTGATCGCCGCTTGGAGGGCGGTCTGCCCGGTGTAGATGATCCCGCGCCGGGCGTCCTCCACAAGCAATCGCGCCGCATGAAGTTCAGGGACTATCCGGATGGTCTCGTCGAGCCAGGAAGGTAGGAACTGGATCACGCAGTCGCGGTTCTCGAGGACTTCACCCGGATGCAGATCGCTCATCCAGTCGTGTGGCACGTCTGCGCCCACGATGGCGACATGGCCCGGTCCGAAGGCGCCGATCTGATTGCCGATCAGATAACTCCCGCTTCCCCGCCGAATGAGATGGATCTCCACCTCGGGGTGGTAGTTCCAGCGCGCGACGGGGGATGGATAGTCGTGTTCAATCCACCGGAACGACTCTCCCGCTGTCAGGGGCACGAGCTCGCGCATTGCGGGCGTGTCTATGACGTGGCGCACGTTCCTGCTCAGTGACTCATTTCCATCCACAACGCCCTCGTTGCTGTCGCCTTCGGCTGGACCACGGCAAGAAAGTACCAGAAGCGTAGGTGAGATGTCGCAGACAGCGACAAAGGGTGTCCCGCAGGCTAGAGCAGTCGCCCGGAGACAGCGAAGTTCGACCATCCGGGAGCCGCACGTGCGGCAGCACTCACACAAAGGAGTTCGAATGCAAAACAAGTCACGCCTGATGGCAGCAGGGGGGCTGCTCCTCACCAGCGCGATCGCTCTCACCGCATGCGCGGGGGCGGGCGGCAGCGCGAACGAGGAGGGGGACGCCACTCTCACTCTCGCGACCGTGAGCAACCCCCAGATGAAAGACATGGAGGAGCTCAAGGGAGAGTTCGAGAAGGACAACCCCGACATCAAGGTCAACTTCGTCCAGATGGAAGAGGGCGACCTGCGCGCGGCGGTCACCGCTGACGTGGCGTCACGGGCGGGACAGTACGACATCGTCACCGTCGGTGCCTACGAAGTCCCCCAGTGGGGGGCGCTCGGCTGGCTGAAGGACCTCACCGCAGACCTCGAGGCCGACCAGAGCTACGACGTCGACGACATCCTCGACCCCATCACCGACATCACCTCGGTCGACGGAAAGCGATACGCCGTGCCGTTCTACGGCGAGTCCTCGATCCTCATGTACAACAAAGAACTGTTCGACGCCGCCGGGCTGACCATGCCTGAGCACCCGACCTGGCAGGAAGTCGCGGACTTCGCCAACCAGCTCAAGACCGACGACGTCGCCGGCATCTGCCTGCGCGGCAAGCCGGGATGGGGCGACCTCTTCGCGCCGCTGACCACCGTCGTGCAGACCTTCGGCGGCAACTGGTACGACGAGGACTGGAACGCTCAGGTGAACTCGCCCGAGTTCACCGAAGCGGTCAACTTCTACGTCGACCTGCTCAAGACCGCAGGTGAGCCCGACCCGGTCTCCCACAGCTTCACCGAGTGCTTGAACCTCGTCAGCACTGAGAAGGCCGCGATGTGGTACGACGCGTCGGTCGCCGCATCCATCCTGGAGGACGAGAACTCTTCCGGCGTCGCCGGCAAGATGGGCTACGTTCACGCCCCCGTCGTGGAGACGGACGAGTCCGGCTGGCTGTGGTCGTGGAACCTCGCGATCCCCGAGACCACGAAGAACTACGATGCCGCGCTCACCTTCGTGAAGTGGGCGACCAGCAAGGAGTACCAGCAGCTGGTCGGCGAGACCCTCGGCTGGACCCGGGTACCGCCGGGAGCCCGCAACTCCACGTATGAGATCCCCGAGTACAAGGAAGCCGCCGCCGCCTTCGCGCCCATCACGGTCGACGTCATGAATTCCGTGGACCCCGTGCAGCCTGGCGTCAACCCGCAGCCGTGGGTGGGCATCCAGTACGTCACCATCCCTGAGTTCCAGGACGTCGGAAATCAGGTCGCACAGCTGGTCGCCGACGCGATCGCCGGCCGGACGAGCGTGGAGGAAGCTCTCGCTCAGGGCCAGCAGATCGCGCAGGAAGCCGGAGACAAGCAGAAGTAATCGCTGCGGAGCAGGTCCGGGGCGGCTGCCCCACGGGTACGCCGCCCCGGACTTCCCCAAACGCAAGGAAACAGTCCAGTGACTACTACGTCCATCATCACCGACGCGGGCATCGACGCCCCGAAGCTGCCGCCGAGGATCGCCCCCACCAGCAAGCGCAAGGCCCGTGTCGCACGGGGACTGGTGATGCCGGCCCTACTGGTGTCGATCTTCCTCACCCAGATCCCGTTCCTGGTGACGATCGTCGTCTCCTTCCTGAACTGGAATCAGCTGCGTCCCGGCGACATCGCGTTCGCAGGTTTCCAGAACTACTTGAGCGTCTTCTCCAGTCCTGACTTCCTGGAGTCGCTGTGGGCGACGGTCTTGATCACCGGGTCGTCCGTGATCCTGTCGCTCGTGTTCGGCCTCGGGTTCGCATTGCTGATGGACCGGCACTTCCTGGGTCAGGGCATCGCCCGAACCCTCCTCATCACGCCGTTCCTCGTCATGCCCGCCGCCGCATCGCTGATCTGGAAGTTCCTGATGCTCGATGTCAACGTCGGCATGGTGAACGTGGCGCTGGGCGCAATCGGCCTGCCACCCGTCGCGTGGAACACGGACCTGCCACCGGCAACCATCATCATCCTGATGACATGGCAGTTCACGCCGTTCATGATGCTCATCCTTCTGGCTGGTCTGCAGAGCCAGGACAAGGGTGTGCTTGAAGCTGCCTCGGTGGACGGCGCTGGACCCTTGCGAATCTTCCGTTACATGACGCTGCCCCATCTGCGGCAGTACATCGAGATCGCCGTGCTGCTCGGCGGAATCATGCTGCTGCAGCTGTTCGACCCGATCGCGATCATGACGAAGGGGACGGGGGGCACGAAGACGCTTCCGTATCTCCTCTACGAGCGCGCCTTCATCGGTCTGGACATCGGCCAGGCCGCCGCATTCGGCGTCATCACCGTCATCATCACCCTGGCTGTCGCAAGCATCGCGCTCCGCAGCCTGTTCAAGGTCTTCGTCGAAGGAAAGGTGCGCGACTGATGCGTTCCGTACGAGCCGGACTGCTGACCACGGTGACGTGGATCCTGGTCCTCCTGTTCTTCTTCCCCATCGCCTGGATGGTCTTCACTAGCTTCAAGACCGAGGCCAGCGCCGCGTCGATCCCGCCCACGCTGTTCACTCAGCTGACGCTGGACAACTACGTCGCCGTCTTCGACCGCGGCATGGGGGCGTTCCTCACGAACTCGTTCATCTCGAGCGTGTCCTCGACGCTGATCGTGCTCATCCTGGCGATCCCGTGCGCCTACGGGCTCAGCATCCGCCCGATCAAGAAGGTCACCGACGTGCTCTTCTTCTTCATCTCGACGCGGTTCCTGCCGGTCGCGGCGTCACTGATCCCGCTCTACTTCATCCTGCTCACGCTCGGGCTCCTCGACAACATCACCGCGCTCAGCTGGCTGTACGTGGCGATCAACCTTCCGATCGCGATCTGGATGATGCGCTCGTTCTTCACCGAGGTCCCGGTCGAGATCATCGAGGCGGCGCAGATCGACGGCGCCAAGCTCCATGTCGAGCTTTTCCGCGTGGTCCTGCCGATCGTGATGCCGGGTATCGCCGCGGTGGCGCTGATCTGCTTCATCTTCTCGTGGAACGAGTACTTCTTGGCGAGCATCCTCACCACCGACACCGCAAGGACGGTCCCGCCGTTCCTCGCCAGCTTCGTCGACGGGCGTGGGCAGTTCCTCGCGGTGCTGTCCGCGGCGGCGACGGTCGCCGTCCTGCCGGTGGTTGCGGCGGGTTGGCTGGCACAGAAGCAGCTCGTGCGCGGCCTCGCCATGGGTGCCGTCAAATGAGCTCGTCGCTGTCGCCCGGTCCGTCGCGCGAGGAGTCTCGCCGACTGTCGGAGGCTGTGCTGCCCGAGCTGCCGGCAGAGATCCGCACCCCTTCGTACGACCGGTCCCAGCTGACCGCGGGCATCGTCCATGTCGGCGTCGGCGGGTTCCACCGCGCGCACATGGCATGGGCCGTCGACCGGCTGCTGGGGAAGGGCTCGGCCACCGACTGGGCGATCTGCGGGATCGGCCTTCTGCCCGGTGACCGGAGGATGAAGGAGGCGCTGAGCGCCCAGGATCATCTGTACACCGTGACGGTGCGGTATTCCGACGGCCGCGAGGAGACGTCGGTGATCGGCAGCATCGTCGACTACCTGTTCGCGCCGGACGACCCGGAGGCCGTCGTCGAACGCATGGCGAGCCCGGACACCAGGATCGTCTCCCTCACCGTCACCGAAGGCGGCTACAACGTCGACCGTGTCACCGGCCAGTTCGATCTCTCGGACGCCGCGGTCGCCCGGGACATCGCCGGCGACAGCCTCACCACGGTGTTCGCCTACGTGACAGAGGCGCTCCGCCGCCGGCGGGATCGCGGCATCCCGGCATTCACCGTGCTGTCGTGCGACAACGTGCAGAACAACGGAGAGGTCGCCGCCCGCGCCTTCACGGCCTTCGCCCGTGCGAAGGACTTCGAGTTGGCGGAGTGGATCACCGCCCACGTCGCGTTTCCGAACTCGATGGTGGACAGGATCACCCCGGCCACCACGGCCGAGGACGTCGACGGTCTCGTCCAGCGCACCGGAGTGCGCGACGAGTGGCCGGTGGTGTGCGAGCCCTTCTTCCAGTGGGTGATCGAGGACCGATTCCCCCTCGGCCGGCCGCCCTTCGAGCAGGCGGGCGTGCAGCTGGTGGCGGATGTCGAACCCTACGAGCTGATGAAGCTGCGGCTCCTCAACGCGAGCCATCAGGCGCTGTGCTACTTCGGCTACCTCATGGGATACCGCCTGGTGCACGACGCGACCCGGGATCCGTTGATCTCCGAGTTTCTGCTGCAGTACATGAGAGACGAGGCCACCCCGACGCTGCACGAGCTTAGGGACGTCGACCTGGCGGCATATCAGACGACCCTGATCGAGCGGTTCTCCAATCCGGCGGTCCGCGACACGATCGCCCGGCTCTGCGCTGACTCGTCGGATCGGATCCCGAAGTGGCTCGTCCCGGTGGTGCACGCCCAGCTGCGCAAGGGTGGACCCATCGCGTGCAGCGCTGCCGTCATCGCCAGCTGGGCACGCTATGCCGAAGGCAGAGACGAGCAGGGCGAGCCGATTGCTGTCGTGGACGCGCTCGCCGACGAACTGATCCCGATCGCACGGCAGTACGACGAGGATCCGCTCGTCTTCGTTCGCAACCGGCGACTCTTCGGAGATCTCGCAGACAACCCCCGATTCGTGGATGAGTACCTGACGGCCGCCGGGCGGCTGCACACCGTCGGCGCACGACGGACGCTCGCGGAGCTCCTAGGTCGCCGTGCTGCGGAGGCGCCCTCGTGATCGCAGCGGGAACGCCGCTTGCACTCGGCACGGCTGTGCCGCCGGTGGACCCGGTCCTCATCGTCCTCTTGGCGCTCGGCTCGGCATCCGTCATCGTCATGCAGTGCGCCGCCATTGCCGAGGTACTCGATGTCAGTCTGCTGCCGGCGACCGTGAAGCGAGTGTGGATTGGGGGCCTCATACTCTTCCCTCTCGCCAGTGCAGTGCTGTGGTTTCGACTGCCCGTCGAGCTGCGACGCGGTCGATATCACCGACACGCCACGACGCTCATGGACGACCAGCTGACCGCCTGACTCCTCACGAGCCGTTCCTTCTGCTGAGCGCGGACCGTGGGGCGGAGAGGGTGCTCAGCCGCGGCGGCGTCAGCAGGAAAATTTGTATCAGTTCTTGCGTTCCCGCGCTGTAGATGCAGCGGCGGCCCGTTCGCAGAATAAGTTGCGGCATCCAATGCCGTGTCGGTTTCCCACAAAGAGGTGCTTCTGTTGACTGCCGGTCTCTCCCGGGCTCTCGTCCTCGGCTACGTTGCCATCGCCCTGTTCATGACGGGGGATGGCTTCGAACTCACTTTCCTGTCGGCGTACCTGGTCGACCTCGGCTACACCCCGGTGGACGCGGCCCTGACGTTCAGTGTGTACGGGCTGATCGCCGCCATCTCCGCCTGGAGCTCCGGCGTCATCGCCGAAACCTTCGGGCCCCAGCGGGTCATGCTGGTCGGCGGCGTGAGCTGGCTGCTGCTTCAGGCGCTGTTCCTCGGCGTTGTGATCAACGCCGGAAGCCTTCCGCTGATCCTCCTGGTCTACGGTCTCCGGGCGGCCACGTATCCACTGTTCATCTACGCGTTCGTGGTGCACATCGCACAGACGATCGACCGGTCCCGCCTGGCCACCGCCATGGGCTGGTACTGGGCGGCGTATTCGCTGGGAATCGGCGTGCTCGGCACCTATCTTCCCAGCTGGGTGATCCCGGTCGTGGGGGAGCAGGCGACGCTGTGGTTCGCACTTCCCTGGGTCGCTGCCGGTGTGGTGATCTGCGCGGTGAGCGCCCGCGGCGCGGCCCGCGCGCAACACCAGCCCGCGGACCGGCCTCCGGTCGACGCCGCGGCCCGATGGCGGGAACTGGCTCGTGGCGCGACGATCCTCGGTGAGAACCGTCAGATCCTTCTGATGGCGATTGTCCGGATGATCTGCAACCTCACGCTCTTCGGCTTCCCCGTGATCATGCCGTTGTACCTGTCGTCGACGGACAACGGCGGGGTCGGCGTATTCGAACTCACGCAATGGATGCAGATCTGGGGCCTGATGTTCGCCGTCACCATCGTCACCAACGTCGTGTGGGGGCGACTGGGGGACCGTTTCGGATGGATGCGGCAGATGCGCTGGTGGGGATGTGTCGGCTGTGCGGTCGCGACCCTCTCGTTCTGCTATCTCCCGCAGTGGTTCGGCGGGAACATGCTCGCCATGTCCGCCGCCGCCGTGCTGCTGGCCGTCACCGTCTCAGCGTTCGTTCCGATGGGAGCAGTCTTCCCGGCGCTCGCACCGGGGCACACCGGTGCCGCGATCTCCGCCCATAACCTGGCCGCCGGTCTGTCGACATTCCTGGGTCCGGCCATCGCGACGGCCCTGCTACCGATCACCGGTGTCGCCGGGATCTGCTGGGCCTATGCGGTCCTATACCTCGCGGGAGCGGTCATCACCGTGTTCGTCCGCCCGCCGCAGCCGGGGATCACCTCCCCGGTTCGCCCCGCCGTCGCGAGCCGCGAATTGATCGCCGCGTAACCTGACCCCTCACCCACCCGAGGAGCGACCCGCTCCCCAGCACCGGATAGGCAACCATTCCATGAGCAACTCGAACATCAGCGGCCCGACGTCGTCGACGATGACCCGTGCGATCGCCGAGCCGCAAGCCGGCGTCCGCTTGGAGAGCGCCGCGATCCCGACTCCGGCGGAGGGCGAGGTCCTGGTCCGCAGTTCGCTCGTGGGGATCTGCGGGTCGGACACTCACGCCATCGCAGGACATCACCCTTTCCTCACCTCCACGTACCTCCCCGGACACGAGGCAGTGGGGGTCGTCGCAGCTGTCGGCCCCGGCGTGCAGACTCTGCATGACGGCCAGCGCGTCATCCTCAAGCCGAACGTCAACTGCGGGGTCTGCCTCAACTGCGAGAGTGGACGAACCAACGCCTGCGAGAAGCTGGAGTGGATCGGATGCGACCCGACGCTCCAGCGGGCGGGAGCGATGGCCCAGTACTTCGTGGCTCCTGCTGGCAACCTCTTCCTCGTGCCGGACGCGGTCGACGACGCCACCGCCGCGCTCGTCGAATGCCTGGCAACTCCGGTGCACGCGGCGCGCATCGCCGGTGATCTCCGCGGCGCTCGCGTGGTGGTGCTCGGCGCCGGCACCATCGGACTGCTGTGCGTCGTCGCGGCGCTTCACGCGGGCGCGTCATCCGTGGTGGTGACCGACATGGATCCGGGCAAGATCGAGCGCGCCAAGCGCGTCGGCGCCCACGACGGATTCCTCGCCTCCGAACCGGGTGTCAACGACCGCATCATCTCTGCTCTCGGCGAGGTCAATGCCGATGTCGTGTTCGATTGCGTCGCGGTGGAAGGTTCTTTCCGTCAGGCGATCGGTCTGCTGCGCCGCGCCGGAACGCTGCTGGTCGTCGGTGTCCCTCCGCGCGACGCGGCGCTGCCGATGCCACTGATCCAGGATTGGGAGATCCGGGTGCAGGGCGCCGCCGCCTATACCGAGGAGGACATCATCACTTCGCTCGAGATCGCCGAAAGCGGGGGCCTTCCGGCGGATGAGGTCGTCTCCGCGGTCTACCCGCTGACCGATGTCGCGGCCGCCTTCGCGGCCGCGGCCGCCGACAGCTCCGGCAAGCTCCTGGTCGCTCCGTGACCGGCAAGCCGCGGAACGGGATACTGGTGGTCGGTGAGTCCCTCATCGACCGGGTTGTGGGAGGCCAGCGTGGTGTAAAGGAGAGCCCGGGCGGCTCCCCGCTCAACGTGGCCGTGGGGCTGGGCCGGCTCGGGAACCCCGTGCAGCTGCTGACGTCTCTGGGTGCCGACGACCGGGGAACGCTCATCCGCCGGCACCTCGACGAGTCCGGCGTCCTCGTCCACCCGGACAGCACGCAGATGGAGTCGACTTCCACGGCGACCGCGAACATCCAGCCCGACGGCTCAGCGGCGTACGGCTTCGACATCAGTTGGGAGCTTCCCAGCGCCGTGACGGCCGGTGACGCGCTGATCGTGCACACCGGCTCCCTCGGGGCCGCGCTGGCGCCTGGCGACGCCGCGGCCTATCGACTATTCGCCCGATCCAGGGGACGCACCGTCACGACATTCGACCCGAACGTTCGGCCGACCTTGATGCGCCCACACCCCGCGCAGATCCGGGCGACGGATGCGTTCATCGCGGCAGCGGACGTGGTCAAGCTGAGTGACGAGGATGGTGCGTGGCTATACCCGGACCTCGATCAGGATGATGTCATCGATCGCGCGCTGAACCTGGGCGCTTCCCTGGTCGCGGTGACCCGCGGACCCGCGGGGGCGACGGTCGCCACCACCGCACACCGAGTCCATGTCACCTCCGATGCCGACGTTGTGTCCGACACCATCGGCGCCGGTGATTCGTTCATGGCGGGACTGATCCACGGCATTCGCAAGTTGTTGCGAGCAGACCACGGCACGGACACGCTGCGGAACGGGACGCTCCTGGATCGTGCCCAGTTGGAAGAGCTCGGGCGGTTCGCCAGCGACTGTGCGCGAATTACCGTCAGCAGGCCGGGCGCTGATCTGCCGTGGGCGAGGGAATTGGTGGCGCCCGGGGTCGGGGTCAAGTCCCCGGTAGTGGTGTAGCCGTGTCGTGATCCTTCGGTGCTGGGTCAGGCGCTGAGTTCGAGG
>NZ_BAAGXJ010000005.1:0-138418 GCF_054779895.1 Microbacterium lacusdiani
CCGCACGCGCGGCGGGGTGCTGCGGCGCGGCGGGCCACGCCGGCTGCGGCCATCCGGACCCCGCGCCCTGCGGCGGCGCGGGCGGCGCCGGGTGCGACGGGTACGCCGGCGGGCCCGGCACAGAGCCGGGGGCGGGGGGTCCATACGGGTTGGGCGTGGTCATGTCAGCCTTCCTTCTGCCGAGCGGAGACCGTCTCGCGCAGAGACCGCACGCGCGTCGCGAGCGACGAGCCCTTGGCCAGCGACCGCACGTTCAGCCGCGCTTTCAGCCTCGTCCAGAACGAGGCCTTCCTGTTCATCCCCCCGACGACGTCGTCCACCTCGGCCCAGAACGCCTCGATCTCCGTCGGCGTGGGCTCCCCCGGGCCGAACACGCTCGCGTCCGCGCGGAGGGCGAGCGTCGTGACGCGCGGCTCCTCCAGCACGGGCGTGAGGTGCGCCGACTGCTCGTACCGCGTGGCGCCGACCGGCACCGTCCGCCCGAAGTCGGCGGCGCGGTCCGTGAGCTCCTCCCAGCCGCCGCTGATGCGGTCGGCGGGGACGGGCGCCTCGCGCCGCCTGCGGCGCCGCGCGGCCTTCAGCCCGCCGATGATGACGAACGGCGCGAGCAGGAGCGCGATGGTGCCGAGGCTGATGCCGCCGATCGCGAGGATCAGTCCGAGGTATCCCGGCAGCGGGTCGGCCTCGTCCTCGGACTCGCGGTCCTCGGGCACGAGCGGCGGCTCGTCCGCCTCCTCCTTGGGCGGGGGCGGCGGCTGCAGCGGCATCGGCTGCGGGTCGGTCTTCGGCTGGGTGGTCTGGTCCTTGGGCTCCTTGTCCTCGTCCGGGGTCGGATCGAACGCGACCCATCCGGACTCGGCGAAGGCCACCTCGACCCACGCGTGCAGGTTGTCGCCGTTCGCGACGAGCTCGCCGCGCGCGTCCTCGCCGGCGTGGAAGCCCATCACGACGCGCGCCGGGATCCCGACCTCGTTCGCCATCAGGGCCATCAGCGTCGCGTACTGCTCGTCGTCGCCCACCAGCTGATCGGCGCTGACCATGCTCGCCAGGCGCGCGGATCCGTGACCCGAGGGCGAGTACTCGCCCTCCTCGATGCCGTGGGTGAAGTACCCCGACTCGAACAGGAACGTCTCGAGGGCCTTGACCTTCTCGATCGGCGTGCGCGCCTCGGCCTCCGAGATCGCGTCGGATGCGAGCTCGCCGAGCTTCTCCGGCACGGCGTTCGGCCGCGGGATCTCGACGTCGGCGAAGCGGTCCTCGGCGAGCTCGGACTCGCTGGGCTCGTCCGGGATGACCGCCGTGACCGTGTACGCGTCGCCCTCGCTGAGCCCGGTCGTCACGATTCCGGTGCCGGTCGACGGGTTGAAGTAGGTCGCCCGGCGGAGGTCCTCGGCGTCGGCGCCCTCGAACCGCACCGCGTCGACGTGACCGGCGTCGGGCAGCCACACGTCCGAGTACGCGCCGATCTCGACCCGCAGCTCGGCCGTCCGCCCCTCGGCGTCCCCGGCCATGTTGGAGCGCAGCGGCGTGAACGCGCTCGACGATTCGGCGACGTTGTAGACCACGCCCGAGTAGGCGTCCATGGTGCCCAGGCGCACGCGCGCGCCGGCGGGCAGCCCCGTGACCGTGAACAGCGGCGTGTCGGCGAACTTGTCGACGTAGATGCGGAAGTCCTGCAGCGGGCTCGGGAACTGGCGGATGTCGAACGGCGGGATGATCACGTCGCGGATGACGTACCGCACCTCGTTCGGCGGGGCGAGCACCGTGGATGCGCCTCCCGCCGCGCACGCCACGGCGAGCACGCCCGCCGCGGCGCCCACGCGGCGCAGCACGTGGCGGCGGTCCTCCGTTCGCTCGTCCTCGGACGACAGCGAGATCGCACTGCGGGTCGGAGCCCACGCCTCGCGCAGAGCCAGCCACACGATCGCCACGACCGCGAGCGTCACGCCCTGGATGATCGGCGCGGCTGGCTCCGAGGTGCCGAGCGCGATCTGCAGGGCCAGGCACGCGCCCGCCGGCAGCAGCGCCCAGGCGGGCGGCCGGACCCGCAGGGCCAGGCTCGCGGCCAGGACGGTGAAGATCAGGATCAGAAGGAACGGCACGATGAGGTGGCCGTCCTCGTACGACACGGGCGCGACCGTGGTGAGCAGCGACTTCCAGGACGTCACGACGCCCACCGCCAGCAGGCGCAGGGTCTCCAGCGTCGGGATGACGCCGAGCAGCGCGGTGTGCGGCAGCGCGAACGCGGCTCCGAAGACGAAGTACGCGACCACGACGGCGGCGGCCAGCAGGAGCACGCCCCAGCGGCGCAGCGTGCCGACGACGGCGATCCCGAGGCCCAGGGCGAGGGCGCCGAGCCCGGCGAGCAGCACCACGGGGCCGCCGAACGTCGGCCAGAAGCCGATCACCGGCACGAGCAGCAGCAGCGCGACGGCCCCGAGATCGAGGGCCCACCGGCGGGCGGGGAGCCGGACCGGGGCGGTGCGCGCCGCGCGACGCGTCGACTGCGGAGGAGCCGGGGGCGCGGGCGGAGCCTCGGTCGGGGGCGGCAGCAGGGTCGACCTCACGCCAGCACCCTCCGCAGCGAGGGGGCGAGCTGGTCGAGGTCGCCGACAGTGATCACGTCGGCCTCGCCGATGCGACGCCGGCCCGGCTCCTGCCCGAGCGCCGCGACCACGGCCAGGACGCGCGAGCCGAGCGGCAGACGCGAGATCGCGGCCTGCAGCTCGGCGGCGGTGACGCGGCTGCCGCAGGCCAGCACGACCACGCTCGCCGCGGGGGCGGCGGCGGCGATGGATCCGGCGAGCGCGGTCGTGCCGCCCGCCTTCGGACGCGAGGGCTCGACTCCCGAGAGCGAATCGAGCAGGTGCTTCTGCGACTCGGTGCGCAGGCGCCCGGACTGGGTGCGCACATCCACCTTGTAGGAGTCCCGCAGCGCGCGCAGGCCCAGGGAGCCGGCCGCCGAGACGGCGAGCTCCAGTTCGTCCTCGTCCGCGTACTCGGCCGGGTTGGTCGACAGGCCGATCACGAAGTGCGAGCGCCGGGTCTGCTCGTAGGTGCGGACCATGATCGTGCCCGTGCGGGCGGTCGAGCGCCAGTGCACGTGCCGCAGATCGTCGCCCGGCTGGTACTCCGACAGGGCGTGGAAGGCGATGTCGTCGCGCGCCAGCTCCCGCGAGACCATGCCCTCGAGGTCGCGCACGAAGCCCAGCGACTGGCCCTCGAAACGCACCGTTCGCGGGTGGACGTAGAGGTCGACCGGCTCGTCGCGGCTGTCGACGCGCTCGAACAGGCCGAGCGGATCGCCGCGCACGATGCTGACGGGGCCGACGGGGAGCACGGCGCGCTTGACCGTGGGGATCGCGAAGAGCTCCTCGACCTCCTCGCCGGGGGCCAGGTGCTTGACCCCGAACACGCCGCGCCCGGCGCCGACCGGCAGCACCACGCGCGACGGCAGGATGGCCCGGCCGCCCGAGTTGGCCAGCGTCAGGGCGCCGACCGCGCGCTCCCCCACGACCACGCGGGTGCGCGTCAGGTCCAGCGTGACGTCGTAGGTCGTGCGCCCGATCAGGAACAGCAGGCACAGCCCGAGCACCACGGTCACCACCACGGCGGCGACCGTCACCTCGCGCCAGCCCATCCAGGGCCCCACGGTCCACAGCACGACTGCGACCGCGATCAGGACCCAGCCGATGGGCCGCACGACCCCGGCGGCTCGCCGCAGCGCGTGGCCGGCGCGCTCCAGCAGGTACAGCCCGACCTCGCGCCAGCTCGCCTGGGCGGGCTCCGCCGCCGTCGACGCGCGCTCGCCCGACGCCGCGCGGTCGTCCGGAGGGACGGGCGCGGTCGCGGGCTCGGCTGCGGTGGTCATCCGGTCGGGTTGGATCCGTCTCGGCGCGGTCAGACGCTCGCGGCGCGGGCCTGCGGCGCCGCCACCTTCTCGAGCACTCGGGCGATCACGGACTCGGGCGTGGTCCCCACGAACTCCGCCTCGGGGTCCATCACCAGGCGGTGGGCCCAGACGGGCTGGGCCAGCGACTTCACGTCGTCCGGGATCACGTAGTGGCGTCCCTGCGCGGCGGCCCACACCTTGGCCAGGCGCACGATCGCGATCGCGCCGCGCACCGAGACGCCCAGGCGCGTGTCCCTGTCCTCGCGCGTCGCCTCGGCGAGCTCCGCGGCGTAGCGCAGCACGGCGGGCTCGACGTGCGCGGTCGAGGCCAGGTCGGCCATGTCGGACACCGCGCTGGTCGTGATGATCGCGCTCAGGTGGGCCGACGGGTTGCGCTCGGCGGATCCCGCCAGGATGCGCTCGGTCACGTCGAGGGTGGGGTAGCCGATCGAGGTCTTGATCAGGAAGCGGTCGAGCTGCGCCTCGGGCAGCTTGTAGGTGCCCGCCTGCTCGATCGGGTTCTGCGTCGCGATCACCAGGAACGGGCGCCCCACCTCATGCGGGGTGCCGTCGACCGTGACGCGCGACTCCTCCATGACCTCGAGGAGCGCCGACTGCGTCTTGGGCGACGCGCGGTTGATCTCGTCGGCGAGCACGATCGAGGCGAACACGGGGCCGCGGTGGAACTCGAACGTGTGCGACTGCTGGTCGTAGATCGTCACGCCGGTCACGTCGCTCGGCAGCAGGTCGGGCGTGAACTGGATGCGGCTCGACGTGCCCTGCACGGTGGCGGCGAGCGCCTTGGCGAGGCTGGTCTTGCCCGTCCCGGGCGCGTCCTCGAGCAGCACGTGACCCTCGGCGAGCATCGCCGCAAGCACGAGGCCCACGACCTCGCGCTTGCCCATCAGCGCCTTGTCGACGTTGTCGACCAGGCGGCCGAACGTGCCCTGGAACCAGGCCGCCTGTTCGGGGGTCATCGTCATGTCGTCATCCTTCGTCGTCTGCTATCGCCACGTGATCGAGGGCGTCTTGGCGCTGTACGGGCCTTCCACCTTCAGGTGCACCTGGGTGCCCGTGAAGCCGTAGTAGCACCCCATGTTCTTGCTGCCCGTGCCGGACAGGTGGCCCCGCCATGTCGCGTAGTACTGGCCGCTGTTGCCGCTGTAGCACTGCACGGTGTAGTTGCCGGACGGGAGATTCTCGTATCCCAGCCACATCCACTCGCAGTTGCCCGAGTCGCAGTTCGGCTCGTCGCCCGCGTCACCCTGCTGGAAGACGCGCACGGACGGCTGCGGGCGCGGCGCCGTCGTCGCGGCGTCGAAGGAGATGTCGCTCCAGCCCCACACTGTCTGCACGCGTCCCTCGATCGTGTGGCGCTGGTCGTAGTCGTACTGCTCGAAGAAGGACCCGCTCAGCGGGCGGTCCTGCCAGCGCCCGCCGTCGATGCGGATCTGCAGCGCCGTGACCGAACGGCCGTTCGAGCTGCTCGGGCTGCTCCACTCGTACCAGATCCCGCGGCCGAGGTCTCCGCCGCGAGTGGCCTTGACGTGCGGGGCCGTCGGCTGGCCGTACGGCACGGCGGGGTCGGACTCCGGCGAGGGAGCCCCGGGCTCGGAGGTCGCGCCGTTGGCGACCGCGTAGGCGCGTACCGCGACGCGATAGGTCGAGCCGTTGTTCAGGCCGGTGATCGTCGCCGACGTCGCGGTGCCGGCAGGCTGCCATCCGCCGCCGTTGACGCTGTACTCGTAGTGGATCTCGTTCCCGCTGGCGCCCTCAGCGGTCGCGGGCGCCCACGACGCGTCGATCCGCCCGTCGCCCTCGCGCACGGTGGGCTTGCCCGGTGCGGTCGGCGACGTGAACTGGCGCAGCGGTGCGCTGTGCGCGCTCGTGCCGCCCCACCCGGCCTTGTTCTTGGCCCGCACCGTGAACGTGTAGTCCGAGTTGCTGGCGGGCAGGGAGAACACCGCACGGGTGCCGCCCACGGTCTGCGCCGAGCCGTACGGGCTGCCGCCCTGGTACGCCTGCACCTGGTACGCGTCGACGGCGTCGCCGCCCGCCTCCGGGCCCGTCACCGCGTTCCACGACACCTCGATGCCCCCAGGCGTCGGGCCGATGCTGCTCTGGCGCTGCGCGACCGGGGCGGGCGGAGCGGCCGGCGGCTTCGCGGGGATGTTCGTGGGCGACTGCGGACTCCACTCCGACGGGTCCGGCGCGCTGTTGTGCGCGCGCACCCGCACGGAGTACGCGGTGCCGTTCTGCAGGCCGTCCCACCAGAGCTGGGTGGTGCCGGCCGGCACGGTCTTGACGTTGATGCCGCTCGGCGGGGCAGGCGTGATCTCGAGCTCATACTTCGTGATGGGAGAGCCCTCGGTGCGGGGCGCCTTCCACGTCACGAGCAGTCCGCTGTCGCGGAACTCGGGGATCTGCGGCGCGAGCGGGCGCTCGGGGCGCACGTCCGGCCGCGCGTCCTGGCTGACGGGCGAGGCGTCGGACTCCCCCACGCTGTTGATCGCCGTCACCGTGAACGCGTACGTCACGTTGTTCGTGAGGCCCGTGAGCGTGCAGGTCGTCTCGGGGCAGTCGGCCTCGTACTCGCCGCCCTTGACCGCGGTCACCTTGTAGCCCGTGATGTTCGCGCCGTTGTCGGCGGGCGGCAGCCACGTCATGGTGACCTGACGGCTCTGGACGTTGGTCACGCGCGGCTTGCCGGGAGCGTCCGGCCGCCCCTGCACCGTCACGTTGACGCGCGCCTCGGCCGTGCGGTCGGGGTCGCCCGTGGCGTCCTGCACCGTGTAGCGGGCGACGAAACGCCCCTGGTAGTCCTCCGCGGGGGTGACCGTCACGCTGCTGCCGTCGAACTGGACCGTGCCCTCGCCCGTCTCGAGCGAAGCGTCGATCACCTCGAGCGGAGCCTCGCCCTCGAAGGGGTTGAAGTCGTTGGCGAGCACGTCGACCGAGCGCGTCTCGCCCTGGTTCCACGTGTCGAACGTGTCGTCGCTGGCCGTGGGCAGCTCGCGCGTGGACGCCGTGACGGTGACCTCGATCTCGGAGGTGACGGGCTCGGGGCTCGTCGGATTGTCCTGGCCGTCGTCGACGGTCACGGGGATCGACGCGACCGTGCCCTTCTGGTCGGCGTCGGCCCGGACCTCCAGCGTGGATCCTCCGGCGATGGTCGCCTGGAGACCGGCCGGCACCTCGCCCAGCGAGAACGACAGCGGGTCCTCGTCGACGTCGGTCGCGAGGCCGGAGAGCTCGAGCGTGCCGGGCTGCGAGTCGCCCGCGCCGACCGTGACGGCGCCGCCGAGCATCTCGGGCGGCAGGTTGTCGGGCGGCGTGACCGTGATCGGGATGGACAGCGTCGACACGCGCCCGTTCGGGTCGTCGGGTCCGTCGCCGTCCGTCACCTCGAACGTGATCGCGTCCTTGCCCGCGTACCGGTCGGCCGACCGGTAGGTGAGCGTCCGCTCGTCGATCACGAGCGACGAGCCGTCGCTGCGGCCGGCCGAGACCTTCTCGGCCTCCGTGATGCGCACATCCCCGCCGTCCGCCGAGCGGACGTACTCCGCGAGCGGGAGGTCGATGCGCTCGCCGCTCTTGACCTCCACAGGCTCGGTCGAGATCAGGCTCGGACGCAGATCCTCCTGGCCGGGGACGTGGATGAACGCGTGCGCGACCTGGTCGTCCTGGTCCGTGATCGTGTACTTGATCAGGCGGCGCCGCTCCTCGAGCCGGACGCTCACGATCCCGTCCGCGAGCAGCTGGGCCGAGTCGTCGGGCGCGAGCTGGATCCCGAGCGTCTCGGCGGTCGCCGTGCCGTCGGGGTCCTCGTCGTTCAGCAGCAGGTCGATCTGCGCGGTCTGCTCCTCGAGATCGATGTCCTCGAGCAGCACGCGGTCGTCGCGCGCGATCGGCGCCTGCAGCGGCACGTCCTCGTCGACCGTGACCTGCAGCACGCCCTTCGCCTGCGCGCCGTGCTCGTCCTCGATCGTGTACTGCAGCGAGGTCTCGAGCTCGTGGTCCGGCGCCGTCACGACCACGCGCTCGCCGACCGCCTCCGCCTCGACCTGCGGGTTCTCGCCGAGCACGAGCCCGTCCGTCCCCTGCACGATGCCGATGGTGTCGCCGTCGGGGTCGGAGTCGTTCTCCTTGACCGCGGCCGCCACCACGCGACCGGGCCGCATCGCGAGGCTGTCGCGCACCGCGAACGGAGCCTGGTTCTGCGCGGCGGCGGGCGCGACGCCCACCCGGATCGTGGCCGTCGACTCGGCGCCGAGGCTGTCGCGCACGCGGTACGTGAACGTGTCCACTCCGGTCGAGCCGCGCGAGGCCTCGTAGTCGAGGTAGTTCGCTCCCCTCTCGAGGATCGTGCCGAGCTTCGGGCCCGAGTCGATGCCGACCAGCTCGACCGAGTCGCCGTCGGGGTCGATGCCGTCGAGCGGGATCGTGATCCTCGTCGTGCTGCCGTCCAGCGCGCGCGACTCGACGTCCTCGGGCCGCGGGGCGTTGTTGTTCTCCTCGCCGAGCGGGAGCACCTGGATCGCGACCGGAGCGGTCGCCCGCTGTCCCGTGCTGTCCACGGCCGTGTAGGTCACGTACGCCGTGCCGGGCTCGTCGCCCGCGTGGAAGCGCACGTCGTCCTCGGCCGCGAAGGCCTCGCCGGCGCCCTCCGTGTCGAGCCGGACCGACTCCGGATCGAGGTGGAACTCGTCGTCGTTCGGGTGGTAGTCGTTGTCGAGCACCGGGATCGTCACGACGTCGCCGACGCGCACGACGGCGGTGTCCTCGTTGACGATCGGCGCACGCAGCTTGGCCGGCGCGGGCATGGCGATCACGACGACCTCGCCCTGGACCGACGGCGCGACGCCGTTCGAGATCGTGTAGCGGATGGTGACCTGACCGCCCTCGCCGGTCATGCCGCGGTCCGTGACGCGCAGCGTCTCATGGCCGATCACCGAGACCGCGAGGCCTGCATCGTCGGGCACGTCCACGGACTGCACCACGAGCACGCCGCCCGCCGGGTCGGAGTCGTTGGCCAGGACGTTCACCAGTGCGTCGCCGCCGACCGGGAGCAGCGCGACGTCGCGCACCGCGACGGGCGGCTCCTCGCTCTCGACGGGCTCGATGACGTCCACCCGCACGAGGCCCGGCACCGGCGTGGTCCCCGACGTCGTCACGAGGTAGTCGACGTAGTAGGTGCCCACCGTGTCCGACTCGAAGGTGAACGTGTCCGATGCGAAGTCGGGGACGATCGTCGCGCCCTGCACCTCGCTCACCTGGGTGAGCTCGAGCGGCTCGTCGCTGGCGCTCAGGTCGTTGGCCAGGGGCGAAACCGTGCCCTGCTGCCCCGCGCGCACGACCAGGTGGTCGGCGGTCGCGAGCGGCGGCGTGGACCCGGGAGCGCGCACGTCGAGCTTCAGCAGCCCCGCCATGCTCGAGCGGCCGTCCGAGACGACGATGTTGACGTCGACCAGGCCCTGGTCGCCCGAGATGGCGCGGTAGGTGATGCGGCCGTCCGCCGTGAACTCCGCCTCGTCGCCCTCGGCGGGCGTGACCGACTCGAGGTAGAGGTTGTCGCCGTCGGGGTCGACCCAGTCCGGCAGCACGTTGTAGGTGACGGAGCTGCCCGACTCGACGGGGATGGCGATCTGCCGCAGCTGCTTCGGCGGCGTGTTCTCGTCCTCGCCTCGGACCTCGACGCGCACCTGCGCCTGAGCCGTGCCGCCGGGGCGGCCGTCGTTCACCTCGTACGTGAAGGAGTCGACGCTCGACACCCCGTCCGGCACGGTGATCTGCAGCGACGTGCCGTCGTTGATCGGCGTCACCGTGACGCCGTCGGGCGCGCCGTCCGGCAGCGTGACGGTGAGCACGTCGCCGTCCGGATCGCTGTCGTTGTCGAGCACGGGCAGGATCGTCGCGGCGTCGGCGCGCACGCCGAACGTGTCGGGGTTGGCGACCGGGGGCGTGTTGTCCTCGCCACGGTCGGGTGGGCTGGGATCCGGCACCTGGACCGTGGTCGGGTCGGGGTTCTCGACGCCGTCGCCCTTCGGGGGCGTCAGGTCGTCCCAGTTGTCGACCTTCTGCAGCTGGTCGCTCGCGAGCCAGGCCGCCCCGCTCAGCACGTTGTTGAGCATCACGACGTCGCGGTTCACGCGGAAGCGCAGCTCGCCCTCGGCCTTGTACTCCGGGATCGGCATCGCGAGGTCGTGCTGCTCGCCGACGCAGTCGCGCACGAACCGTCCCGACTCCATCCACGCGCCGTAAGCGCAGCCGTTGAGCCACACGGGCTCGGCGGGGGTGCCCGTCAGGGCTCCGGCGGGAGCGGCCTCGGGCTCGGAGCCGTCGAGCGGGATGCTCAGCAGCTCGGTGCGCGTCGCGACGACGACCGCGTCCCCGTCGGCCGCGTCCAGCGCGAGGCGCGCGTCCTCGGGCTCCTCGAGCGCGACCGTCGGCCCGTCCGGGATGATGACGGACCCGGTCGTCTCGTCGAGGATCACCGCGCGGCCGGCCACCAAGGTCACGGACAGCTGCGACGACTCGTCGACGCCCTCGAGCGCCCGCTCGGACGGCTTCTCGGCCTCGCCCTCCTCCGTCACGGGGACCGTGTACAGCGTCGCCTCGGACGGCGAGGCGACGTACACGGTGCCGTCACGGCCGACCGTGACGGCCGCGTTCTCCCCCAGCTTCTCGAGCACAGGATCGGCGTCGGCCACGGCGAAGGACGCGAGACCGTCGTAGGGGATGACGAAGAGCTCGCCCTCGGCGGTGTCGAGGACCGCGATCGTGCGGGCGGCGTAGTCGATCTCGGCTCCGCCGGGCAGCTGCACCCGGTCACCCAGGGACACCCCCACGTTGTCGACGGGGCCGAGCGTCCCGTCGCCCAGGTCCTGCATGAGGATCCGGTCGCCGTCCTGCAGGACGTCGAAGTCGGCGGACGGCGTGACGAGGCGCCCGTCCAGGACCTGTGACTCGCTGTTGAAGTGGCCGACCCACTGCTCATCGGCCTTGGTGATCCAGACTGATCCGTCGTGGAGGTCGAGCTCGGTGGTCGGGTTGCCCTCGTACGCGACGGCCATGGTCGTGACGCCGAGCGCGGCGACCGTGACGATTGAGGCGCCCGCGAGCGTGCGCGGACGCACCCGTGCCCAGGACACAGTCTTCATCGCGCACCCCCTCGCCGACTCCTGACCGGTATCCTAATCGGCCCGCTCAGCGCCTCCCCGGCCCCGACCAGGGCACCTCTCCCCCGCACGGACGCGCACGCGGGCCCGGGAACTCCCCGGACCCGCGTGCGCGATGGAAGATCAGCGTCGAGCGGGCTTCTTCTCGCGCGGCGGCTTCTTCTCGCGCGCGGGCGCCTGCCCGGTCGCGACCAGCTCGGCGTAGTGCGCGGCGGCCTCATCCTGGCGGCTCTGCTCGGCACCCGACGCGATGGGGGCCCGCACGTGCTCGGGCGCGAACCCGAACGCGTCGACGAGGTCCTGCGAGTGCGGGCGCAGGCGGCGGCAGAGGCGGTCGATGTAGCGCTGCACGGCCATCGCGCGCTGGTTGGAGAGGCGGCCGTGCATGAGGTACCAGGCGAGGTGCTTCTCGATCAGCGTCAGACCGAAGAGGTCACGGAGCCAGATCATCACCTGGCGGGTGTCCTCGTCGGGGATCGAGGCCACGGCGTCGGTGAACGCCTCCCACTGCAGGAGCTCGCCGTGGGCGCGGGCCGCCTCGAGCAGCTCGACCTGGTTCTCGTTGAACAAGTCGGCGGCCGCGACCGGGTCGAGCTTGGACGCGGGACGCAGGCGCGCCGCGAGCTCGCCGACCATGCTCTGCACGCGGTCGGCGAGCAGCTCGTGCTGGTCCTTGGCGCGCAGGCCGAGCTCCACGGATCGCGCCGTGGATCCGAAGTCCGCGACCGCCTGCCCGAGCTGCCGCAGGCCCGCCCCGTGGAACACCTTGCCGGCGGTCTGGCCGACCACGAAGGCGGCGATCTCCTTGGGGTCCTTGCTGCGCAGCTGCTTGGCGTAGTCCGCGAGCAGGCGCTTGCCGACGAGCTGCAGCAGCACGTTGTTGTCGCCCTCGAAGGTGACGTACACGTCGAGGTCCTGACGCAGGGTCACGAGGCGGTTCTCGGCGAGGTAGCCCGCGCCGCCGCAGGCCTCGCGGGCCTCCTGGATGGCGTCCAGCGCGTGCCAGGTCGACAGCGGCTTGAGCGCGGCCGCGAGGGTCTCGAGGTCCTCGCGGTTCTCCTCGGTGTCGGTCTCGCCGCCGAACACGCCGTGGAACTTCTGCAGCAGCTCGTCGTGCGCGAACGCCTGCGCGTACGTGATCGCGAGCCGCGGCAGGAGGCGACGCTGGTGCTTCGCGTAGTCCATCAGGACCGTCTCGGCGCCGGTCGCGCCGGCGAACTGGCGGCGCTGGTTGCCGTAGGTGATCGCGATGTTCAGCGCCAGCGCCGCCGCCGTGGTGGCCGACCCGTCGAGCGAGACGCGGCCCTGCACGAGCGCGCCGAGCATCGTGAAGAAGCGGCGGCCCGGGCTGGCGATCGGGCTCGAGTACGTGCCGTCCGGCGCGACGTCGCCATAGCGGTTGAGCAGGTTCTCGCGCGGCACGCGCACGTGGTCGAAGTGCAGACGGCCGTTGTCGATGCCGTTGAGGCCGCCCTTGACGCCGTCGTCCTCGCCGCCGACGCCCGGCAGGAACTGCCCGTCCTCGTCGCGAAGGGGCACGAAGAAACAGTGCACGCCGTAGTTCACGCCGCCGCTGATGAGCTGCGCGAACACGGTCGCCGCCCGGCCGTCGACCGCGGCGTTGCCGAGGTAGTCCTTCCAGGCGCCGCGGAACGGCGTGTGGATCACGAACTCCTCGGTCGCCGCGTCGTAGGTCGCGGTGGTCCCGATCGCGGCGACGTCCGAGCCGTGGCCGGTCTCGGTCATGGCGAACGCGCCGGGGATCTTCAGCTCGAACACGTCGCGGAGCCACTTGTCGTGGTGCTTCTTCGTGCCGAGCTGGTAGATCGCGGAGCCGAACAGGCCCCACTGCACGCCGGCCTTGATCTGGAGGCTCGGGTCGGCGAGGAGAAGCTCTTCGAAGCTCGCGAGGTTGCCGCCGTTGTTGTTCTCGCCGCCGTACTCGACCGGGAGCGCGCGCGAGATCGACCTGTGCTCGACGAGCTTGCCGAGCTGCTCGTACACGCGCGCGCGGTGCTCGTGGTGGGTGAGCCCGTCGACGCGCCAGAACGCGGAGTCCTTCAGCATCTCGCGCGACGCGCGGCGGACGTCCGCCCACGTGCCGAGCAGCCGATCGGTGACCAGCGGGATGTCGATGCGCGGCGCGACCTCGGGCCCGGCCTTGTGGGCGGGCGTCTGGTCAGCGGTCTGGGGGCGAACAGCGGTGTCTGCCATGTCTGCCTCTCACGGGGATCGTGGAATGGGCCGGGCCCGCCTCGACGGGGACGGAGGGGGCGATGTGATCACCGTAGGTCTGCGACAAGCCGGGCGCGAGGGGCTTGTGCGTCGTCTACAGCCTCGCGCGCCGACCGTCGGCGGCGCGATTGTGCGGGCGCCACAGGGAGCGCGCGGCGGCGGGTGCTCGGATCCTGCCACGGGTCCGGTCGGGCGCAGCCCGCGCTCAGTGCGCGGCGATGACGGCGAGCACGGCGGCGCCGTACGCCTCGCGCTTGCGCTCGCCGATGCCGCTGATGCCGGATAGTGCCTCGAGGGAGGCGGGGCGGTGCTCGGCGAGCGCGCGCAGAGTGGCGTCGCCGAAGACGATGTAGGCGGGGACGCCCTGCTCGCGCGCCTGGTCCGCGCGCCACGCGCGCAGCGCCTCGAAGAGATCGCGGTGCTCGGGCGCGAGCTGGTCGGCGGCGGACGCCTTGCGAGCGCCGCCGCCCGAGCGGGAGGCCCGCCCGATCACATCGCGGCGCAGCGGCACGGGCGTCTCGCCGCGCAGCACGCCGCCGCTCGCCTCGCTCAGCGCGAGGGTGCCGTACTCGCCCTGCGCGACCAGGAGGCCGCGCGCGAGGAGCTGGCGGATGACGCTGCGCCAGTCCTGCTCGGACAGGTCGGCGCCGATGCCGTACGTGGCGAGCGAGTCGTGGCCCAGCTTGCGCACCCGGTCGGTCGACGCGCCTCGCAGGATGTCGATGAGGTGGCCGGCGCCGAACGCCTGGTTGCGTTCGCGCTTGAGCCGGACGACGGTCGACAGCAGCTTCTGCGCGGGCACGAGCCCGTCCCAGGTCTCGGGCGGCGTGAGGCACGTGTCGCAGTTGCCGCAGGGCTCGGACCGCTGCCCGAAGTAACCCAGCAGGTTCTGGCGCCGGCATCCGACCGTCTCGCACAGCGCGAGCATCGCGTCGAGGTGCTGCCCCTGCCGCTGCTGGATCGCGCGGTCGCCGTCGGACTGCTGGATCATCCGCCGCTGCTGCACGACGTCGCCCAGGCCGTAGGCCATCCAGGCCTGCGCGGGCAGGCCGTCGCGGCCCGCGCGCCCGGTCTCCTGGTAGTAGCCCTCGACCGACTTGGGCAGGTCGATGTGTGCGACGAAGCGCACATCAGGCTTGTCGATGCCCATCCCGAACGCGATCGTCGCCACCACGACGACGCCGTCCTCGCGGAGGAAGCGGGACTGGTGCCGCGCCCGCGTCGCCGCATCGAGCCCCGCGTGGTACGGGATGGCGTCGATGCCCTGACCGGCGAGGTAGGTCGCGGTCTGCTCCACCGAGTTGCGGCTCAGCGCGTAGACGATCCCGGCCGCGCCCTCGGGCTGCGAGCGGATGAAGTCCAGCAGCTGCCGGCGCGGCTCGGTCTTCGCGTCGATCCGGTAGCGGATGTTGGGCCGGTCGAAGCTCGCCACGAAGTGGCGGGCGGAGGGCAGCCGCAGGCGCTCCGTGATCTCACGGTGCGTCTCGGGCGTGGCGGTCGCCGTGAGGGCGAGGCGCGGGACGCCCGGGAACCGCTCGCCGAGGCCGCCGAGCGCGAGGTAGTCGGGACGGAAGTCGTGGCCCCACTGCGACACGCAGTGGGCCTCGTCGATCGCGATCACGCTCAGCGTGCCGCGCTCCAGCAGGCACAGCGTCTGCTCGCCGTTGAGGCGCTCGGGGGCGACGTACAGCAGGTCGAGCTCGCCGGCGACGTACGCGCGCTCGACGCGCGCCCGCTCGTCCGGCGCCTGGGTCGAGTTGAGGTACGCGGCGCGCACGCCGTTCGCGACGAGCGCGTCGACCTGGTCGTGCATGAGCGCGATGAGCGGCGAGACCACGAGGCCCGTGCCCTCGCGGACGAGCGCGGGCACCTGGTAGCAGACGCTCTTGCCGCCGCCCGTGGGCATCAGCACGACGGCGTCGCCGCCCGAGACCACGTGCTCGACGATCTGCCGCTGATCGCCGCGGAAGGCGTCGTAGCCGTAGACGGTCTTGAGCGCCTCGAGGGGCGTCGCGTAGACCGACGGGCGCACACCGCTCGCGACGCCCGGCGCCGCGACGCGGGCCGAGCGGCGGGCCGGGCCCGAGGCATCCGCAGCGGGCGGCGCCCAGTCGTCGGGCGGCGGCGCGTCGAGATACGGGTCGAAGGGCGGCTCGTCGTAGGGCGGCGGCTCGTACGGCATCCAGTCGCCGGGGCCGCCCTGGTCGTCGGGATCCGTCGGCGCCCAGGACCCCCAGCCGGCCGCGCCCGCGCGGGCGCTGCTCGGTTCGGGGGTGCTCGGGGTCACGCGCTCGAGTCTAGGCGCGGGCTCCGACACGCCCCCTGGGCGTCGCCGGCGACCCGGCGCCCTCCGGCCCTGGGGACGAGCCTTCCCCGCGTCGGCGCCACGCCGTAGCGTGGGAGCCCGACGGAAGGAGCCCGCATGGCAGACCTGAAGGTGACCCGCAACGACGACGCGAGCCGGTACGAGCTGCACCTGTCGGACGCGACCCACGAGGACACGGTCGCCGGCTTCATCCGGTTCGAGCAGGGCCAGGGCCGGATCCGGATGATCGCGACCGAGATCGATCCCGCCTTCCGCGGGCAGGGGCTCGGCGACGCGCTCGCCTCCGAGGCGCTCGCGGACGTCGCGCGCCGCGGAGACACGATCATCCCCCTGTGCCCGTTCGTGGCGGCGTATCTGCAGAAGAACGAGGTGGCCGGCGCGGTCGTGGAGTGGCCGGGCGGCACCCCGCTCGACGCGGCGACGCAGGGCGAGTCCCCGGCATGACGCGCCTCGACGCCGCGACCGACGAGTGGGACCTCACCGCCGACGCGTGCGACGGCCCTCGTGAGCTGCTGCTCGAGCCCCGCGAGGTGCCGCTCGGCGGCGTCAGGGCCATGGCGGTTCACCGCTCGCTGCCGCAGCGCGACCTGCCGACCGTGGGCGCATGGTGCTTCTTCGACCGCTTCGGGCCGCAGGAGGCGCTGATGCGGGTGGAGCCCCACCCGCACATCGGACTGCAGACCGTGACGTGGCCGCTGGTGGGCGAGGTCCGCCACCGCGACAGCATCGACAGCGACGTCACGATCAGCCGCGGCGTGCTGAACATCATGACGTCGGGCCGGGGCATCTCCCACTCGGAGTACTCGGTCGGCGACGATCCCATCCCGCTCGACGCGCTGCAGCTGTGGATCGCCCTCCCGGAGAGCCGCCGCCACGGCGGTCCGGACTTCGAGCGCCATGCCGACCTGCCGACGCTGAGGCTCCCGGCCCTCGAGGGCGCCGACGCGGACGCCACGGTGGTCGTCGGCGAGCTCGGAGACGTCGTGTCCCCCGCCACCGTCTACACGCCGATCGTGGGCGCGGAGGTCGTGCTGGCGCCGGGATCGCGCGTGCGCATCCCGTTCCGCCGCGACTGGGAGTACGCGATCGCGGGGGTGGAGGGCGACCTCGTCGCGCACGCGGGGCGAGCGGGGGAGCCGACCGCGCTCGGCGCCCTGGACCTGCTCTACCTCGGCGTGAACCGCGACGGCATCGAGGTCTCGACGATCGGCGGCGCGATGTTCTTCCTCCTGGGCGGGGAGCCGTTCGCGGACGACCTCGTGATGTGGTGGAACTTCGTGGGCCGGGACCACGACGAGATCGTCGAGGCCCGCGAGGAGTGGGAGGCCGGGTCCGAGCGGTTCGGCCACGTCGTCACGCACGGCGACGAGCGCATCCCCGCCCCGCCCATGCCCCAGGTGCGGCTCACGCCGCGGCGCCGCAAGGTGTAGGTCAGCCCGCCGCGATCGCGTCCACGAGCCGCTGGGCGACGTCCTCTGCGCCCGATGCCGCCTCCGCACCGCCGATCGCGCTGCCGGTCACGACGAGCGAGTCGACCAGCGCCGTGACGGTCACGGAGCTCATCGCGCCGGTGCCCTCGATCACCGAGTCGGTCTGCACCCCGTACGCCGAGTCGGCGCCGTCGATCGACACCGGGACCTCGCTGATGGTGCTCGTCACCGACGTCCCGTCGGCCATGGTGATCGTGATCTCGCCGCAGCCGTCGATGTTCGACAGGCCCGACTCCACGGCGCCGTCGGCGATCGACGCCTCCGCGAAGCTCACCACTCCGCCCGACTGGCCGGTCGCCTCGTCGACGCCCACGGCCATGCTGCTCTCGCTCGTCTCCGCGATGGCGAGCCCGCTCTCGACCGCGGCCGCGCACTCGGCGGGCTCGATCTCCGCATCCGCGAAGAGGCCGCTGAGCCCCTCGACCCCACCCATGGCCTCGATGTCGATCGGCTCGAGCCCCGCGGCCACGACGTACCCCTCGAGCACGGCCTCATCGACCACCTCGCCCGACGGCGCCTCGTCCGCGGGCGTCTCCGCGGGCGCGGAGGACTCCGCGGGCGGGGTCGCCCCCTCGGGCGCCTCCTCCTCGCCGCCGGCCGAGCAGCCGGCGATCAGCAGCGATCCGGCCAGGACGATCGGAGCCAGGGTTCGGAGGGCGAGTCGCGCGGTCATGCCCGCAGTCTCGCACGCGCGCACCCGCGCCACCAGGGCCGGATCGCTTCGCACATGTGTTCTGATCTCGCTTGACTTGGCGATAGAACGGGTGTTCGATGAATCCATGCGATGGCAGGGACAGGAGCTCGGCGTCTCGGACCCCGACGCGCTGCCCGGAATGGAGCAGCTCGACGGACTCGTCCGCTCGGTGACGACGCCCGAATTCGCGGGCGTGACGTTCCACGAGGTCGCCGCCAAGTCGGCCCTCAACCATGTGCCGCGCTCGAGCAGCACGCCGTTCGACTGGACGATCAACCCGTATCGCGGATGCACCCATGCCTGCGTGTACTGCCTCAGCCCAGACACCCTGATCCTGCGGGCCGACGGCCGCCAGGTTCCGCTTCGCGAGATCCGCGTCGGCGACGAGGTCGTCGGCACCGAGCGGCACGGTGTCTACCGACGCTACGTGCGCACGACGGTCCGCGCGAAGTGGCCGTCGAGAAAGCGCGCGTATCGCGTCACGCTGGCCGACGGCACCGAGATCACGGCGAGCGGCGACCATCGGTTCCTGACCGACAGGGGCTGGAAGCATGTCCACGGCGCCACCACGGGCCCCGAGCAGCGCCCCCACCTCACCGCCCTCAACCGCTTGATGGGATTCGGCATCGGCGGGCCGCCGCCCGACTCCGCATCGCCGACGCCGCACTACCGACGCGGCTACCTCGCCGGCATGATCCGGGGCGACGGGATGATCTTCCATCGCTCGTATCGGAGCGCGGATCGCATCCGCGACATCCACATGTTCCGCTTGGCGCTCACGGAGACCGACCGCGCCGCCCTGGACCGATCGCGGGACTTCCTCGATCGTTCCGGCGTTCCCACGCGAACGCGAACCTTCAGCGCCGCGGAGGGCGCACGCAAGCAGATGATCGCGATCCACACCGCACGCGTGGAAGACGTCGCGGCGATCGAGCATCTGATCACGATCCCGCGAACGCGGTCCCGCGAATGGCGGGCTGGTTTCCTCGCCGGAATCTTCGATGCGGAGGGGAGCTGCTCGCGAGGCGTCCTGCGGATCAGCAACAAGGATGAAGAACTGCTCTCCCTGACCGCTGAGTCCCTGGAGGCCGTCGGCATCCCGTGCGTCATCGAACCACCCCGGCCCAACGGCGTGCGGTCCGTGCGAGTGACAGGAGGGCTGCCGATGCGGCAGCGGTTCTTCGACGCCACCCGGCCGGCGCTCAGCCGGAAGCAGCAGCTCATCGGCGACGCTGTGAAGACCGCCGCCGATCTGCATGTCGTGTCCGTGGACGACCTCGGGCACGACATCGACATGGTGGACATCACCACCGGGACGGGGGACTTCGTCGCGAACGGCGTGATCAGCCACAACTGCTTCGCCCGGGGGACGCACGAGTATCTCGACCTGGATGCCGGGCGCGACTTCGACTCGCAGATCGTCGTGAAGGTGAACGTCGACGAGGTGCTGCGGCGGGAGCTCGCGCGCTCGTCGTGGCGCCGTGAGCCGGTCGCCCTCGGCACGAACACCGATCCGTACCAGCGGGCCGAGGGTCGCTACAAGCTCATGCCGGGCATCACGACCGCTCTGGCGGAGTCGGGCACGCCCTTCTCGATCCTGACCAAGGGCTCGCTGCTGCGGCGCGACCTGCCGCTGCTGACGCGGCTGAAGCAGGATGTGCCGATCCAGCTCGCCTTCTCCATCGCGGTCTACGACGACGAGCTGCAGCAGGCGATCGAGCCGGGGACACCGACGGCGCAGGCCCGCCTCGACACGGTGCGCGCCGCGGCCGACGCGGGCTTCGCGGTGTCAGTGTTCCTGATGCCGATCCTCCCCCACCTCTCCGACTCCCCCGAGGCGCTCGACGCCGCACTCGCTCGGGTGAAGGCCGCGGGCGCGGCCAGGGTCGTGCACGGCGCGCTGCACCTGCGCCCCGGCGTGAAGCCGTGGTTCATGCGCTGGCTCGCGCGCGAGCATCCGGAGCTCCTGCCCGCCTACCGCGGCCTGTATCCGGGCGCCTCCGTCAACGCGCCGCAGGCGTACCGGACGATGCTGTCGCAGCGCATCCGACCGCTCATCCGGGCGCACCGGCTCGACGGCCGCTCCGACGGGGATCCGTGGCGCCGGCCCGCGCCGGCGGCCGCCACGGCGTCGCGGGTCGTGACGACCTCGCGCGGGCGGGCCGCGGCGACGAGGGCGACCGAGCGACGCGCGATCCCGGAGGCCGCGACGCTGTTCTGAGCGCTCAGTCGTAGTCCGGCGCGGCAGGCAGGCCGAAGAACTCCTCGAGCGTGTGGAAGCCGCCCGCCTGGTACGCCTCGGCGATGCCCCGGCCCACGTAGCGCAGGTGCCAGGGCTCGGCGTCGTAGCCGGTCGTCTCACTGCGCCCGGCCTCGTAGCGGACGATCCATCCGTAGCGCCACGCGTTCTCGGCGAGCCAGCGCCCCTGCGCGGTCCCGCCCACCTCATAGATGTCGCCGCACCCCCACGCGCCGCACGCCACGACGTCGGCGGCCAGCCCCAGCTGATGCTCGCTGTGACCGGGACGGGCGGACAGGGCGTCCGCCCCGCCGCCGCGCGCGCCCACCTGCGCCGCATAGGTCGAGACCTGGGTGTCGTAGGAGCGGTACCCGCTGTACAGCGCGATCCTCCCGGCACCCTCGGCCGCGGCGTCGGCGAGCCGCTCGAAGGCGGCCAGGGCGTCGGCACGAAGACCGACGTCGGCGACGCGCGCCGCGGGCCGGCGCACCTCCCGCGGCGCATAGTCGATCGGATCGAGCGGACGCAGCTTGTTGACGACCACCCACGGCATCGCCGGATCGTCCAGGCGCACGCAGGGCGCCGCGCCGTCGAGCACCGCCTGCCGCAGCGACTCCCCGCCACCGAACGCGGCCACGAGAGCGTCCGCATCGGAGTCGCGGAGCGCGGCGACGACCTCCGGCGCCTCGCAGGGCGCCTCCGATGCCTCGACCTGCTCCACGCGCGGGGCCGGGAGCGCGGCCGCCACCGGCGGCTGGTCGACGAGGGAAGGCACCGCGCTCGCCTTCTCGGCGCCCGCGAGCAGCGGCGAGAGGACGGCGAACGCCCCCATCCCGAGCGCGACGGCGAGGATCCGCAGCGCGACGGCGCGCACTCTGCGCCGCGCGCGCAGCCGACGCCGCGCGGCAGCCCTCCCGGCGTGGCTCATGGTCTCCATTGTCGCCCACCGGGTCCGCCGCATCACCCCGGCGGCGACTGAGGGTTCTGCCCTCCGACCAGGCATATCGATATGCAGGTTTCGGATCTTTCGAACCGCTCGACGGGTGTTGACATGCCGCCCGAGCACTCCCTAGTCTCAGGCAATCGCACGTCGCGGTCGACAGCGTCGAGCACGTCGCGATCACGTCGCCCGCCGTGCAGCCCACGGGAGAGGTCGAGCTGAAGTGGACGTTCGCGGTGCTCTCCGGCACCCCGGCCTCGTACGACATCCACCGCTCGACCGAGGCCGGCTTCGAGCCGTCCGCCGACACGCTCGTGCGCTCCGTGCCCGCGACCACGATGGCCGAGGACGCCACCACGCAGCCGGGCACGACCTACCACTACCGCGTGGTCGCGAAGGATGCCGCCGGCGCCGTCCTGGCCACGACCGACGCCGCGGCAGCCGCGACGCCCGCGACGTTCGTCGACCGCCAGCTCAAGGACGTCCTCACGGCGACGGCCGAGGCCGACGGCGTGCGCGTCGCGTGGCGCGTCGCCGCGGGCACGGCCGAGACCTACACGCTGTACTCCGGCCCCGCGACCCTGGCGAGCGGATCGCTGAAGTCGGCCAAGCGGATCGGGCCCGCGACGGTCGAGGCGGGCGCGACCGGCCTCAGCGGCGCCGTCACCCTTCCGGGATCGGCGCCCGCGGCCTACGCGCTTGTGAACGCCGCGGGCGAGGTCGTCGCCTCGGCCAAGGTCGCCGACCTCGCGCACCCGCGCCTGTGGATCGACGACGACAAGCTCGCCAAGGTGCGCGAGCAGATCGCCGTGCCGGGTGAGCCGCAGGAGATCTGGAACGGCATCCTGGCACGCGTCGTCGGGGGCCTGACCGCCACCCCCAACCCGTACGGCCAGGGCTTCGGCGAGGGTGAGGGCCGCTACGCGGCCGAGGCCGCGCTGGCCTACCAGGTCACGGGCGACGCGTCCTACGCGCAGAAGGCGTACGACGGCATCGTCGCGGCCGAGGCCAAGCTGCCGCTCGGCACCAAGCAGCCCCTGGAGGACGCGAACCCCGCCCCCGTCCTCGCCCAGGCGTACGACTGGGCCTACAACGGCTGGACCGACGAGCAGCGCGCGAACGCGAACCGCATCCTCGGCCGCCTGGCCGCGGCCATGGAGGTCGCGCACCACTTCAACATGGACGACGAGACGCGCGCCTCGAACTGGACCGGCGTCACGCGCGGCGGCGAGCTCGCCCTGCGCCTCGCGACGCGCGGCGACGGCTGGTTCGACGCGGGCGAGACGCGCATCCCGATGCTCGTCAACGAGGTCGGGCTGCACCTCGACGCGGCCTACACCGACACGGGCTGGATGCAGGAGGGCCTGGAGTACATCAACTACACGCTCCAGATCGCGCTGCCCGGCATCTACGCCGCGCAGGACGCCGGCATCACGGCGCTCGACGCCTCGATCGAGCGGCCGCAGTTCACGAACCTGTACCTGCACAGCCTCGCGAACACCCCCAACCACAAGCGCCTGCAGTGGGGCGCGACGTCGATGCAGGGCCGCTTCCCGACCGCGGGCATGATCGCCCGGCTGGTCCCCCAGGATCAGCGCGACGCCTGGGTGTGGCACTGCGAGCGCTCGGTCGGGTCGCTCGGCTCGAAGGAGCACGCCGGGTCCCTCGGCCCGTTCCCGCGGCTGGGAGGGTCTGGAGACCTTCGCGCTGTCGATGACGAGCAGCAACGTGACGTGGGCGCGGCAGCACGCCAAGGCGTACACCGACCTGGCGCAGTACTCGAAGCCGCTGATCGACGGACGGCCCGAGAACGTGCCGCTCGGCCAGTCGCAGCAGTCGCCGGGCAAGGGCGAGACGCTCGTGTCGAAGGCGTTCGCGGGCCAGGGCGGCGGCTACGTCAAGCTGGACGGCTCCGCCAACTTCGGCGTCGACTCGGCGATCCGCGACGCGGCCGTGGACATGGCGGGCGGCGAGGGCGTCGACACGGTCGTGGCGATCCACGACGCGTTCGCCGACGACGGCACCGGCGAGGTTCCCGCCGGCGAGGTCGTGGACGACTCGACCCTCGCGGTCGGAGGCGAGACCTACGACGTGCTCGCCCTCGACGGCCTGAAGTAGTCCCTCGCACACGAGAGGCCCCCGGGAGCTCGCGCTCCGGGGGCCTCTCCGCGTGCCGGCCGCGGGATCAGCCGGAGTACGTCACGCCCCAGCGCGCCGTCCAGGACTCGCCCGGAGCCAGGCGGCGCACGTCGCGGCCCGAGTTGAAGGCGTCGGTCGGCGCCGTCATCGGCTCGATCGCGATCGCGAGCGGGTGGCCGGGGTACGCGTCGGTCGTGAAGACCTGGATGTACCCCCAGTTCTCGTCCTGCCACATCGTGACGGACCGGCCGTCAGGCGCCGTGAGCGTCGAGCGGGCGATGCCGTCCGCGCCGCGCGCCAGCGATCCGAAGCCGGTGTCGAGCTGGACGTCGCCCACGCGGACGCCGCCGCGCAGATCGACCTCGCCCGACACGGGCGCCTCGCCCGTGGGCAGCAGCCGGTCGTCGACCTCGAAGACCGATTCGGCGGGGACGGTGACGACGAGGTCGGCGGTCGGGACGCCGCCGATGCAGAAGAACGGATGCGTGCCGAGCGCGACGGCGGCGTCGCCCTCGCCCACGTTGACCACCTCGTGCGTCACCTCGACGCCGTCGTCGACGAGGGCGTAGGTGACGCTCGTGCGCAGCGTGTACGGGTAGCCGTGCTGCGGGTAGACGATCGCCGTGAGCGTCGCGCGGTCCTCGCTCGTGTCGACGGCGTAGGGCGCGTAGCGCAGCAGCCCGTGGATGGCGTTGTCGCGCGCGGGCTCCGTGATGTCGAGCTGACGCTCGGCGCCGCCGTCGTTCCAGCGGCCGTCGCGGATGCGGTTGGGCCACGGCGCGAGCACGATGCCGCTCCCGAACGGGGTCGGCGCGCCCTCGGGGTACCTCGGCACGAGGTCCACGCCGCCGACCGAGAGGCCGCGCAGCGAGGCTCCCACCTGGGCGATGTGCGCCGTGACCTCGCCGGCGCCGCCCTCGCGGCGGAGGTGGACCTGGTCACCCGTGGGGTCGATGCGGTTCTGTGCGTTCACGGCACGAGCCTATTCGAGCCCGGCCGCCCGCTTGTCAAGCGCCTACCCGCCGGGTGCCCGGCGTGGTGCTGTCGGGAGCATGACGCAGATCGTGCCCTACCCCTCCCGCGTGACCGGCGTGCCCGACCTGCCCGGATGGGATGCCACGTGGCGGCTCGCCCGCGACGGCTACGTCTTCGGGCAGCGGGGCTTCCGCGACGTGGGCGCCGACGCGTTCCGCACCCGGCTGCTGGCCCGGCCCGTCGTGGTCGCGCGCAGCGTCGAGGCGGCGCACGTGTTCGGCGAGCCGGATGCCTTCGAGAGGCGAGGCGCCATCCCGCGCTCGGTCGTCCACCTCCTGCAGGACGAGGGCAGCGTGCAGCAGCTGGAGGGACCGCGGCACGGCGAGCGGAAGGCCCTGATGCTGGCGCTCGCGCAGGAGGAGCGCGCGGGCCTCGTCGAGGCGTTCCGGGCGGCATGGCCGGAGACCGCCGCGGAGCACGCGCATCGCGCGGTCCCGGCGGCGGACGTCGCCGCGCGGGCCCTCACCCGGGCGGCGCTGCGCTGGACCGGGATCGGCACCGACAGCGGCCGCGAGGCCGAGCTGTGCGGCGAGCTGACCGAGATGATCGCACGTGCCGGCAGCGTCGGCCCGCTCAACTGGAAGGCGCGCGTCCGCCGCCGGCGCACCGAGGCCTGGGCCCGGGAGGCCGTGCGCGAGCGCCGTGCCGCCGGCGACCGCGAGACCATCGCGGGGCGCCTCGCGCACTACACCGAGGGCGGTCGCCCGCTGGACGAGGACGTCGCCGCCGTCGAGATGCTCAACCTGCTGCGGCCCACGGTCGCCGTCGCCCGCTTCGTGGCCTTCGCCGCCCACGCGCTGCACCGGCATCCGGACTGGGCGTCGCAGATCCGCGGCGGCGACGCGGCGGCCACGCGCTGGACGGCCGACGAGATCCGCCGGTTCTACCCGTTCTTCCCCATGGTCGGCGGCATCGCGACCGAGCCGTTCGAGCTGCACGGCGAGTGGTTCGAGGAGGGCCAGTGGATGATGCTCGACCTCTACGGCACCGACCACTCCCCCGAGCTCTGGGAGCGGCCCGACGTGTTCAACCCCGGACGGTTCGCGACCGCCTCGCCCCACGCGGTGGTGGCCCAGGGCGTGGGCGAGCATCTCGCCTCCCACCGGTGCCCCGGCGAGCTCGTGACGGTGGACCTGCTCGTCGAGGCGCTGCAGCAGCTCACGCAGGGTCCGGCCTACACCGTGCCGGAGCAGGATCTCCGCATCAGCCTGCGCCGCATCCCCGCCGAGCCCGAGGACGGCATGATCCTGCAGTTCGCGTGATGCCGCGCCCGCAGACGACGGATGCCGCCCTCGTCATGCGAGGGCGGCATCCGGTCGTGCGTGCGGGACGGGTCAGGCCGTGAGCTCGGCCACGGTCGGGCCGCCGGCCAGCTCGTCGAGCAGGTCGTCGCCGGGGCGCACCTCGTCGAACGGGGCGGCGATCTCGGCCCGCTCCAGCATCTCGGTCATGCGGCGGCGACGCTGACGCGGGATCAGCGTGACCACGCGACCCGTGCGGCCCGCGCGACCGGTCCGGCCGGCGCGGTGCAGGTACGTCTTGTACTCGTCCGGCGCGTCGGCCTGGATGACCAGGTCGATGTCGTCGACGTGGATGCCTCGCGCGGCGACGTCGGTGGCGACGAGCACGCGGGCGCGGCCCTTCGAGAAGCGCTCGATGTTGCGCGTGCGCTTGGCCTGGTTCAGGTCGCCGTGCAGCGCGATCGCGTCGACGCCGGCGTCCTCGAACTGCTCGGCGAGCATCTCGGCGTAGGCGCGCGTGCGGGTGAAGACCAGCGTCTTGCCCTCGCGGTCGACCAGGGAGTCGAGGATCTCGGCCTTCGAGCGGTGCTCGATCACGAGCACGCGGTGGTCGATCGTGCCGGTCTCCTGGGTCTCGCCCGCGACCTCGTACACCTGCGGGTCGACGAGGAACTCGTCCACGAGCGCGGCGACCTCGCGGTCGAGCGTCGCCGAGAAGAGCAGCTTCTGGCCCCCCTCGGCGGTCAGGCGCAGGATCTCCTGCACGGGCTCGAGGAAGCCGAGCTCGCACATGTGGTCGGCCTCGTCGAGCACCGAGATCTGGATCTGCGAGAGGTCCAGCTTGCCCTGGCGCTGCAGGTCGCCGATGCGGCCCGGGGTGCCGATGATGATGTCGACGCCCTTCTTGAGCGCACCCACCTGGCGCGCCTGGGGCACGCCGCCGTAGATCTGCGTCGTGAACAGGCCCACGCTGCGCGCGATCGGCTGGATGGTGCGGTCGATCTGGAGCGCGAGCTCGCGGGTCGGGGCCATGATGAGCGCGACGGGCGCACGGCCGAACTCGCGCTTGACGCCCGCCTTGCTGCGCAGCACGCGCTCCACGAGCGGAGCGCCGAAGGCGATGGTCTTGCCCGAGCCGGTGCGGCCGCGGGCGAGGACGTCGCGGCCCTCGATGATCGACGGGGCGGTCGACGCCTGGATCGGGAAGGGCCGCTCGGCGCCCAGCGCGGCGAGCGCGCGGACGATGTTGTCGCCGAAGCCGAGGTCGGCGAAGGTCGTCTCCGTCACCTCGTCGGCCACGACGGCCTGCGCCTCGAGGCGCTCGTGCACGACGTCGATGCGCTGCTCCTGCGCCTGGGTGCGCGCGGGGCGCTCCTCGCGGCGCTCCTGCCAGGCCTGCTCGCCGCGCGGGCGGTCGGAGAAGTCGCGGCGAGGGCGGTCCTCGTCGAACGAACGACGGGGGCGCTCGTCGCGCGCGAAGCGCGGACGCTCCTCGCGCGGCGCGAAGTCGCGACGCTCGCCGCGGTCCTGGCGGTCGAAACGGCGCTCGCCGTCACGGGCCGGACGCGCGTCGCGGTCGAAGCGGCGCTCGCCGTCGCGCGCCGGGCGCGCGTCACGGTCGAAGCGCGGGCGGTCCGAGCGCTCGAAGCGGGGTCGGTCCTCGCGCGGGGCGAAGTCGCGACGCTCGCCACGGTCCTGACGGTCGTAGCGCGGACGGTCGCCCTCACGCGCCGGACGGGCATCCCGGTCGAAGCGGCGCTCGCCCTCACGCGCAGGGCGCGCATCGCGGTCGAAGCGCGGACGCTCCGAACGCTCGAAACGAGGACGCTCGCCGTCGCGCGCCGGGCGGGCGTCGCGGTCGAAGCGGCGCTCGCCGTCGCGCGCGGGACGCGCATCGCGGTCGAAGCGCGGACGCTCGGCCCGGTCGTAGCGGGGACGCTCTTCGCCACGGCCGTAGGCCGGGCGCGCATCGCGACGCTCGCCGTCGCGCGCAGGGCGCGCATCGCGGTCGAAGCGCGGACGCTCGGCGCGCTCGTAGCGCGGGCGGTCGCCGGCGCTGTCGTCGCGGCGCGGCCCGCGCGATCCGCCGTCGATGCCGCGGAACGGGCCGCCGGTCTTCTTCTTGGCGTAGCGCGGATCGAAGTTCTGGGCGGGACGGCCGCCGGCCGGCTTCTTGTTCTTGGGCATGCGAAAAGGAACCTCTCGATAGGTGTCATGCGGCCTGTAAGGACCACACACACCCGCGCACTCTTCGCGCGGCATCCCAAGCCGACCCTTCAGAGTAGCGGGGCCCGCTGGGAGAACGCCTGGCCGGGCGCCGTCCGCGCCCCGCTCAGCGGGTGAGCGCCGTCGTCCCGCGGCGCTTGACGGACCAGCGCACGCCCTTGAGCAGCGGGTAGATCACCGAGAAGACCCACATGGGGGCGCGCAGCTTGGCGTCGCGGATGCCGTGCGCGTCGTACGTCCGCTCCCAGCGCATCACGTAGCTGTAGTAGTCGCGCGGGGCGTCGTCGAGGCGGCGGGCGGACATCCCGGCCACCATCGCCGACCGGTACACGGCGCGATGGCCGCGCTCGTGCAGGTGGATCGAGATGTCGATGTCCTCGTGCATCTCGTCGGCCGCGTCGCGGCACACGTGCGGCCGGATGTCCCGCCACGCCTCGGCCCGCAGGGCCATGTTGCTGCCGAAGATGTAGTGGAAGTCGCGGGCCAGGCGGTGCACGGCGCGACGCAGCGCGTCGTCGGCTCGATGGCCCCAGCGACGCAGGGGCATGTCGTAGTAGATCATCGGCCCGGTCGCGGCCGCCACGGTCTCGTCCCGGAAGATGCGGCGCACCTGCTCGACCCAGTCGGGCTCGAGGACGGTGTCGGCGTCGATCCGGCCGAGCACCTGGCCGCTCGCGTAGTCCAGCCCCAGGTTGCGGGTCGGGATCAGGCCCTGCGCCTCGTCCTGCGAGAGCAGCACCAGCGGCACGTGCGGATGCTCGCGCTGCAGCGCCCGCACGATGTCGCGCGTCGCGTCGGTCGAGCGGTTGTCGACGACGATGATCTCGTCGGCCGGATCCGTCTGGTCGATCGCCGCGAGCACGCAGGCGCGGATGGTGCTCTGCTCGTTGAAGGCCGGGATCACGATCGAGACCGTCGGACCGGCGTTCATGTCCAGAAGCCTATCGACTTCGTCCGGGCCCGCCATGCCCTCCGTCACGGGGCGTCTCCCTCCCGATCGCGCCGGCGCAGCTGCACGCGCGAGGCGGCGGGCAGGGCGGACGTCGCCGGGACCGTGATCACGCCGGCCGGCGCCGTCGCGGTGACGGACGCGGGAACGACCGGCTCGACCGGCGTCTCCGGCACGGCGGTCGCGTCGGACCCCGCCCGCCGCGCGGCCCGGCGCTCGCGCGCTCCCTCGACGAGGTTGTAGAGAGTCGGCAGCACGATCAGCGTGAGCACGGTGGACGACAGCAGTCCGCCGATGACGACGATCGCCAGCGGCTGCGAGATGAAGCCGCCGTGGCCCGTGATGCCGAGGCCCATCGGGGTGAGCGCGAAGATCGTCGCGAGCGCGGTCATCAGGATCGGACGAAGGCGGTTGGAGGCCCCGGCGATGGTGGCGTCGTGCGCCGTGAGGCCGCGCTCGCGGTACTGGTTCACGAGGTCGACGAGCACGATCGCGTTGGTCACCACGATGCCGATCAGCATCAGCACGCCGATCAGCGACGCGACCCCGAGCGGCACGCCCGTGACGATCTGCAGCAGGATGGCCCCGGTCGCCGCGAACGGGACCGATACGAGCAGCAGCAGCGGCTGCCGCAGCGACTTGAAGGTCGCGACCATGACCACGTACACGATCAGGATGGCCGCGAGCAACGCGAGGCCGAGCTGCTGGAACGACTCGGTCTGCTCCTCCGCGACTCCGCCCACCTCCGCGTCGGCGCCCGCGGGGAGATCGACCTCGGCGAGCACGTCGGCGACGGCGGAGGTCGCGACGTTCAGGTCGTCGGTCGCGGGCGGCACCGTGATCGTGGCCGTGCGGCGGCCCTGCTCGGTCGTGATGGACGTGGGGCTCTCGCGCTCCTCGATCGTCGCGAGGTCGGCGAGCGCGACCATGCCCGCGGCGGTCGGGATGCGCAGATCGCGCAGCTCGTCCACGGTCGCGGGCGGGTCCTGGGGCGCGATGTACACGGTGAGGGACGTGCCGTCGATCTCGACCGTGCCGACCTCGCGGGGCTGCATGGTGCTCGAGACCAGCGATCCCACGGCCACCTCGGACAGACCCCGCTCGGCCGCGGCCGCCCGGTCCACCTCGACCGCGATGTACGGAAGCGACGCGGCGAGGTCGTCCGTCACCCGGCCGATGCCGTCGCGACCGTCGAGCTCCTCGACCAGGAGGCGCGTCGCCTCCTCGAGCTCGTCCTCGCCCAGCGCGGTGACGGTGATGGCGATGTCGGTCGATCCGAGCCCCGCGGCCGCCGCGACCGCGATCTCGCCGACGTCCTCCAGGTCGGCGACGGCCTCCTGCACGTCCTCGCGCAGCCGCTCCTGGTCGGCATCCGGATCCGTGACGATCGAGTAGGTCACGCTGCCGCCGCCCGTGAACGCGTCGCGCAGCGGCGATCCGGTCGATCCAACCGACACCTGCATGGTCTCGATTCCGTCGACGCGCTCGAGCGCCTCCTCGACCCGCTGAGCCGCCTCGTCCTTGGTCTCCAGGCTCGCGGTCGGGTCCAGCGTCTGGGAGACGGTGAGCGTGTTCTGCCCGCTGTCGCCGAGGAAGTTCACCTTCATGAGCGGCGCCGCCGCGATCGTGCCGACCAGCACCGCGATCGCCGCGAGCACCGTGATCCACGAGTGCCTCAGCGTCCAGCGCAGGATCGGCAGGTACGCCTTCTGCAGGCGGGACGGGGGCGCATCCGGATGCTCGGGATCGATGCGCTCGCCGTCGGCGTCCAGGCGCGGCCTGCCGGGACGAAGGAACCAGTACGCCAGCACCGGCACGATCGTGAGCGAGACCAGCAGCGAGGCGACCATCGCGATCGTGACGGTCATGGCGAACGGGCGGAACAGCTCGCCGACCATGTCGCCAACGAACACGATCGGCAGGAAGACGGCCACGGTCGTGATGGTCGACGCCGTGACGGCCATGGCGACTTCGCGGACCGCGAGGCGGATGGCGTCGCCTTTGTCGGCGCCCTGCACGTAGTGGCGCTTGATGTTCTCGATCACGACGATCGAGTCGTCCACGACGCGGCCGATCGCGATCGTCAGCGCGCCGAGGGTGAGCATGTTGAGCGAGTACCCGAACGCCTGGAGACCGATGAAGGTGACCAGCACGCTGGTCGGGATCGAGATGGCCGTGACGATCGTGGACCGCAGCGACACCAGGAACACCAGGATCACCACGACCGCGAACGCGAGCCCGAGCATGCCCTCGGTGGCGAGCGTCTCGATCGACTGCACGATGAACGGCGCCTGATCGAAGACCACCGTGAACTCCGCGCCGGGGAACGCGTCGCGCAGCTGCGGCAGCAGGGCCTGGACGGCGTCGGAGACCTCGACCGTGTTGGCCGCGGGCACCTTGGTGATCGACAGGGAGATCGCGGGCTCGCCGTTCACGCGCGAGATGGACGTGATCGGGTCGTTCGTCTGCTCGACCTCGGCGACGTCGCCGATGGTCGTGACCTGGGGCGCGATCGGCCGGCCCGTGGTCGGATCCACCGCCGGCGCGGACGACCCGACGAGCGGCAGCGCGCGGATGTCGTCGACCGACGAGACCTTGACGCCGGTCTGGACCGTCAGGGTCTCGCCGTCCTCGGTGATGTCACCGCCCGGGAAGAGCACGCCGTTCTGCTCGAGCGCGTCGGCGATCGCCTGCTGCGTGTGACCGCGCTGGGCCAGCGCGGCGGGGTCGGGGGTGATCGTGATCCGCTGGCCGATGCCGCCGACGATCGCGGCGGACGCGACGCCGTCGATGTCCTCCAGGTCGGGGATGGCGACGTTCTCGAGCTCGGCCTGCGCGGACTCCGCGTCGTCGAACCCGGTGACCGCGACCTGGATCACCGGGAGGTCGTCGAAGCTGACGGCGAGCACCTGGGTGTCGGCGCTCTCGGGGAGCTGCGCCGAGATCCGGTTGATGGCCTGCTGCAGCTTCTGCTCGGCGGTCGCGAGATTCGTGCCGTAGCGGAACGCGGCCTGCACGATCGAGGCGTTCGTGGTGCTCGTGGCCGACGTGGTCTCGAGGTCGGCCACGCCCTGGATCGCGGTCTCGATGGGCGTGGACACGTCGTTCTCGACGACCTCGGGCGAGGCGCCGGGATAGGTCGTCATGATCATCAGCTGCGGCAGCTCGATCGCGGGGATGAGCTCCTGCTTCAGGCTGTTCAGCGCCAGCCCGCCGAACACCGCGGCGCAGATCGTGATGAGCGCGATGAGCGCGCGGTTCTTGAGACTCAGGATGGCAAGCTTCGACACGGCTGTCTCTCGTTGGCGGGAGTCGGGACGGACGCGAACGGATGGCGGAGACCCGCCGATACAGTTCTGTATCCCGGCTTCATTCTGGCATGCGGCCTCGCGGCCCCCGGGGCGGGACCCTATGGCTCTGCCGTGAATCGTCAGGCGGCGAGCGGGGCGCCGAGCGCGAGCCCGGCGAGCGCGGCGACGGCCGAGAGCGCGAGCGTCCCGACGGCGTTCATCGCGGCGGCCATCGGGCGGCCCTCGGTCCGGAGGATCTCGGCGTCGACCGCCACCGTGCTGAAGGTCGTGAAGCCTCCGAGGAGCCCAGTGCCGAGCAGGGCCATCCATGCGGTGTCGAGCGAGGCGCCGGTGACCGCGCCGAGCGCCAAGGACCCCGTCACGTTGACCGCCAGGATGGGCCAGGGGAAGCCCACGGGAAGCACTCGGGAGAGCAGCACGTCGGCGAGCCAGCGCAGGCCCGCCCCGACGCCCCCGGCGAGCGCGACGCCGGCGAACAGCAGCGGCGTCACGCGGCGTCCGCCTTCCGCGCGAGCGCGACCCCGGCCGCCAGGCCCGCCCACGCCGCCGCGGAGGCGACGAGCAGCGCCGCGATCGCGAACGCCACGACGTGCCCGACGAGCTGCGCCTGAAGCAGCTGCGCCTCGGCGACCGCGAACCCGCTGTAGGTCGTGAAGCCGCCGAGCACGCCTGTGCCGAGGAACGCGCGCCGCCGCGGTCCGGTCGAGCCGACGCGGCCGACCACGAACCCGAGGAGTCCGGATCCGACGGCGTTGACGGCGATGGTGGCGACCAGCACGGTGAACGAGAACCCGCCCTCGAAGGGCAGCAGAAGCGCCTGGCGCAGCGCGACGCCGAGCGCCCCGCCGGCCACGACGAGCGGCAGCAGCCCCCACCGGATCGGCGCCCTGGTCACCCGCCCAGCCTAGGGCGAGCGACGCGACGCCGCCGTCGCCGACCCGCCCGCCCGCGCTCAGCGGCTACAGGTTCGCCTCGGCGTAGATGCGGAGGGCGTCGCGCACGAAGGCCGCGCCGTCCGCGCCACCGTAGTTGCGCGCGAAGCGCTCGTCGGCGACGTACATCTCGCCGAGCCCGATCACATAGCCCTTCACGTCCCCGCCGGGATGGGCGGCGGGCGTCCCCGGGATGCCCGTGAGCCACTCGACGTGGCGGCGCGCGAGATCCTGGGCCTCGTCCGCGGCCGGGTCCACGCCGGACTCCGCGGCGGCGATCCAGTCGGCGCCGAGCCGGGCGGCCCGCTCCTTCCAGGCGGCGCGCTCGGCCTCGGACATCCCGCGCCACCACCGGTCGCCCTGGGCGTACGCGTCATCGCCCCACTTCGCCTCGACCTCGTCCTTGTACTGCGTGTGGTCGAAGCCGTCGAACATCTTCTCTGCCACGAGGGCCTCCTCTCCTTCGAGTCCGCGGATGGTGCCGGTCACGGCGTCGATCTGGCGCGCGATGCGATCCCGCTCGCTGCGCAGCCACTCCAGGTGGGCCTCGAGCGCGCGACGCTCGTCGGTCTCCCGCTCGAGGATCTCCCCGATCTGCGGCAGCCCGAGTCCGAGCCCCCGCAGGAGCAGGATGCGCTGCAGCCGCACGAGCGACTGTCCGTCGTAATAGCGGTAACCGTTCGCGCCCACGCGCGATGGCGGCAGCAGGCCCAGCTCGCCGTAGTGCCGCAGGGTGCGGCTCGTGGTGCCGGCGAGCTTGGCGATCTGCTGGATCGACCAGTCTCCCCGGCAGCTACTCCAGCCGTCGCATTCGCGACGCCCGGAGCCTCCGCTGCGTGGGCCCATCCGTCGTCTCCTTCTCCTGATGCTTCGACCGTAGATCTTGACGTTTGCGTCAAGGTCAAGCACCCCGTTCCCGAGGATTCCCTGACAGGCCTGGACAACTCGAGATATATCTCGTTTCCTGGGCCTATCGAGATATATCTCGAGTTCCGTTGGGAAAGGACGGCAGAGCCATGACTCTGGAGAAGTGGATCGTGCACCCGGGCGAGACGCGGGTCATCGACGTCGAGGGCATCCGCCGCCTGAAGGTGGGACTCGTCGGCGGCCAGGTCGACATCATCGGGCACGACGAGCCAGGCACCCGCGTGGAGGTGCACGGCGTGACCGTGAAGGACCTCCGGATCGAGGTCACGGGCGACGAGCTCGAGATCGACCACCCGCAGCTGCGGTGGGACAACTTCCTGGAGGTGTTCCGCAACTTCGGTCCCGGCGGCCCGCGCGCCGAGATCAGCATCGCCGTGCCGCGAAGCGTCGCGCTGACGCTCGGGGTCGTCAGCGCCGGGGCGCTCGTCGCCGGCCTCGCGGCCGAGGCCCGCGTGAACACGGTCTCGGGCGATGTCCTGGTGGACGGCCTCACCGGCGACCTCAGCGCCAACGCGGTCTCGGGCGACGTGCAGGCGCGCGGGCTGACCGGTGCCTTCACCGCCAACACCGTGTCGGGCGATGTCACGGTCGCCGGCGAGATCCGGCGCGCGTCGGTGGACTCCGTCTCCGGTGCCACCATGATCGACGCGCAGGGCCCGATCGGCGCCGCATCCGTCAACACGGTCAGCGGCTCCGCCACCCTGCGCCTGGACGAGGGCCTCCCCGCCGACTACGTGGTCCGCTCCGCGAGCGGGCGCATCGTGATCGACGGAGTCGTGCGCTCGTCCGGCGGCCCGTCGAACGTCACCGCATCGGCCGGCGAGCTGTCCGGGTCGTTCGTCGACGTCCGCGTCAACACCGTCTCGGGCGACATCACGGTGCTCCGGCGGCCGGTCGCCGCCGAGCCGGCCCCCGACCGCCCCGTCACCGAGGAGGCATGATGGCCCCCGTCTTCTCCCATGGCGACCTGCGCCTGTACCTGCTGAACCTGCTCGCGGAGGCTCCGCGCCACGGCTACGACATCATGCAGTCGCTGGCCGAGCGCACGGGCGGCACCTACACGCCGAGCGCGGGCACGATCTACCCGCGCCTCGCGCGGCTCGAGGAGGAGGGGCTCGTGACCAAGACGACGGACGGCCGTAAGACCGTCTACGAGATCACCGACGCGGGACGCGCCGAGGTGCAGGCGCGGGCCGACCAGATCACCGGCATCGAGGCGGGGCTGGCGGATTCCGTCCGGCTGATCGCCGACGAGGTGCGCACCAGTGTCCGCGAGGCCATGCGCAGCCTGCGCGCGGATCTCGCGGCGGCCGCCACCGAGGCGCCCCGAGCGGCGCCGCAGTCCCCGCCCGCCGACGACGTGCGCGTCGCATCGCGCGAGCAGCTGCAGCGCGCCGAGGCGGCGATCGCCGACTTCCGCGGCCGTGTGCGCGCGGAGCTGCGCTCCCACGTCGCGCGGGGCGGAGAGCTGACCGCGGGCACGGTCGACGCGCTCCAGTCGGCGCTCGACGCGGCCGCCGCGACCCTGTCGGAGTCGCTGCGCCGCTGACGCCGCCCCCGGAAGCCGGACGGATCGCTCCGTCCGGCTTCCGGCGCGTCAGAGGGAGGTGCGGGCGCTCAGCCCTCGACCTCGGGGAACGCCTCGTCGTCGCGCAGCGGCTCCTCCTGCGGGATGACCAGGATGGGCCGGTGCTGGCGGTGCGACAGGCGCGCGGCGACGGATCCGGTGAAGAACTCCCGGATCGACTCGCCGAAGCCGCGCTTGCGCGTGCCGACCACGATCAGCTTCGCGTCGATCTTCTCCGCGAGGTGCTTGATCGCGAGCGCGGGGTCGCCGACCAGCTGGCGCACCTCCCATGTGATGCCCGCGTTCGCGAGGTGCGTCTCGGCCGCGTTCCTGACGGCCTCGAGCTCGCCCTCGCCGGCCTGCACGTTGATGTCGACGGGCGCGGAATGCACGTAGCCCTCCGGGTCCTCGTACGTCACGAACCGCGTGACGTCGACGTGCGTCACCACCAGCGGCGCGCCGAGCAGCGCCGCGTAATGCGCGGCCTCCTTGATGACGCGTGGCGACTGATCCGGGATCACTCCCGCGATCACGGCACCGCGCATGGCCGCATCGATCGGCGCCTCCCGGCGCACGGCGTCGGAATCGTCCATCGGCTGATCGGTCATTGTCGACCCCTTCCCGGTGCCGCGGCCGGCCGAGGCGCCAGGGCCGCGTGGTATCCTGAATCCTACTCTTCACCGGCTCCCCTGCCGGGTTCAGACAAGCGCGCCGGGCACGTTCCCGGGCAGCTATACGTGAGGGGGTCTCGCGCATGGGGCGTGGCCGTCAGAAGGCGAAGCACACCAAGCTCGCCCGCGAGCTGAAGTCGTTCAGCCCGAGTGTCGACTATGCGGCACTGGAGCGTGAGCTCGGACATCCGAGCGACGATCAGTATGTCGACAAGTGGGCAGACATGTACGACGACGAAGACGAGGACGAGTTCCAGGCGCAGCAGGCCTGACACTCCCTCGACGTCTCGCAGACGACAAGACGGCCCGGTCGGATGACCGGGCCGTCTTCGTGTGCGATGGGCGAGCGCGGGCTCAGGAGCTCTGCACGCTCTCGACCCACGCGAGGTACTCGTCGCTGACCGTGCCGGTCACGTAGCGTCCGTCGAAGCAGCTCATGTCGAGGTCCGCGAAGGTCGCCTCGCCCGTGGCGCTCTCGATGATCGCGTCGCGCAGGTCCTCGACCTCCTGGTACACGAGGTAGTCGCAGCCGAGGTACTCGGCGACCTCGGGGATCGTGCGGCCGTGGGCCACGAGCTCCTTGCGCGACGGCATGTTGATGCCGTACACGTGCGGGTGCCGCACGGGGGGCGCCGCCGACGCGAACGTCACGGTCTTCGCCCCGGCGTCGTAGGCCATCTGCACGATCTGCTTGCTGGTGGTGCCGCGCACGATCGAGTCGTCGATCAGGAGCACGTTCTTGCCCTTGAACTCGCTCGACATGGCGTTGAGCTTCTGGCGCACGCTCTTCTTGCGCACGGCCTGGCCGGGCATGATGAACGTCCGGCCGACGTAGCGGTTCTTGTAGAAGCCCTCGCGGTACTCGATGCCGAGCACGCGCGCGACCTCCATCGCGGCGGGGCGCGACGAGTCCGGGATCGGCATGACCACGTCGATGAGCCCCTCGGGCACGTGCTTGGCGATCGTCGCGGCGAGCTTCTCGCCCATCCGCAGGCGCGACTCGTAGACCGAGACGCCGTTCATGATGGAGTCCGGGCGGGCCAGGTACACGTACTCGAACGAGCACGGCAGCAGGGTGGCCTCGTCGGCGCACTGCTTCGAGAACAGCTCGCCGTCGCTCGTGATGAACACGGCCTCGCCGGGCGCGACGTCGCGCACGATCTCGTAGTCCGCGTTCTCGAGCACGAGCGACTCGCTCGTGACGACCCACTCGTCCCTGCCGTCCTCGCCCGCCCGGCGGCCCAGGATCAGGGGCCGGATGCCGAACGGGTCGCGGAAGGCGAGCAGGCCGTAGCCGGCGATGATCGAGATCACGGCGTACGCGCCCTCGATCCGCCGGTGCGTGCGCGAGACCGCCTCGAAGATGCGGTCGGGGTCGAGGTCGACCGGGCTGGTCGTCGCCTGCAGCTCGTTCGCGAGCACGTTGAGCAGCAGCTCAGTGTCGCTCGACGAGTTGAGGTGCCGCCGGTCGCGCTGGCCCATGTCGGTGGTCAGCTCGCGCGTGTTCGTGAGGTTGCCGTTGTGGATCAGGATGATCCCGTACGGCGAGTTGACGTAGAAGGGCTGCATCTCCTCCTCGCTGGAGGCGGTGCCCTTCGTGGCGTAGCGCACGTGGCCGAGGCCGACGTTGCCGAGCAGCGAGCGCATGTCGCGGGTGCGGAACGCCTCGCGCACCATGCCCTGCGCCTTGTGGGTGTGCATCACGCCGTTGGGTTCGGCGGTGGCGATGCCCGTCGCGTCCTGACCCCGGTGCTGGAGGAGGAGGAGAGCGTCGTAGATGTCCTGGTTGACCGGGGCGCGCCCGACCATTCCGACGATGCCGCACATGGGGTGGTTACTTCATCCGATCTGTCGTCAATGACCGCGGGTGCTGTCCGCGTAGGCGCCCACGAGCCGGACGGCGCCGCCGTCGACGCCCTTGGCGCCCTGTTCGAAGTCTCCGTCCGGGAGGGCGTCGTCGCGCACCTCGCCGACCTGCCAGGCCGGGATGCCCGCGGCCTGGATCTGCGCGATCGCGGCGGCGGCCTTCTCGGGAGCCACGACCGCGAGGAACCCGATGCCGAGGTTCCAGGTGCCCTCGCTGGACTCGAGCGTGGTCCCGGCGATGTCGCTGAGCACGCGGAACACGGGCGACGGCGACCACGTCGAGCGGTCGACGTCGACCCACGTTCCGCGCGGCAGCACCCGCGCGAGGTTCGCCGCGATGCCGCCGCCCGTGACGTGGCTGAGGGAGTGGACACCGTCGCCGAGGCTCGCGATGAGCTCGAGCAGCGGCTTCGTGTACAGGCGGGTCGGCTCGAGCAGGGCCTCGCCCCAGGTCGTGCCGAAGTCGGCCGCCTGGTCGCCGTACGAGATGCCGGCGCGCGTGACGATGTGACGCACGAGCGAGAAGCCGTTCGAGTGGATGCCGCTCGAGGCCAGCGCGATGACCGCGTCGCCCGCGCGCACGCGCTCGGCTCCGAGCACCCGGTCGGCCTCCACGACGCCGGTCGCGGCCCCCGCCACGTCGTAGTCGTTCGGGCCCAGCAGGCCGGGGTGCTCGGCGGTCTCGCCGCCGACCAGCGCGGTGCCGGTCAGCGCGCACGCCTCGGCGATGCCGCGCACGATGTCGGCGATCCGCTGCGGGAACACCTTGCCCGTGGCGATGTAGTCGGTCATGAACAGCGGCTTGGCGCCGACGACGACGATGTCGTCCACGACCATGCCGACCAGATCGTGGCCGATCGTGTCGTGCTTGTCGATCGCCTGGGCGATCGCGACCTTGGTGCCGACGCCGTCGGTGCTCGTCGCGAGCAGCGGCTTGGCGTAGCCGAGCAGCGCCGAGGCGTCGAACAGGCCGGCGAAGCCGCCGACGCCGCCGAGGACCTCGGGGCCGTGCGTCGCCTTGACCGACGACTTCATCAGCTCGACGGCGAGGTCGCCGGCGGCCGTGTCGACACCGGCCTCGGCGTACGTCGAGGAGGGGCGGGGGGTATGGGTTTCGGTGGGTTCGGGGACCACACGCCCAGCCTACCGGCCGGAACCTGGGCGAAAGGCCGCGCGAGGCGGCGCCGATCCCGCGCAGCGGGCGATAATGAGCCATATGACCGACCCCGGCTGGCACGTCCGCGAGGACTGCAGTCCGTCGGTGCTCGTGGCGCTGTATCTGCGCCAGGCGCTCGGGGTCCGGCATCCGGACGAGCTGCCGCACCTGCGCGGCGTCGAGCGCGTGGGCGAGGCCGACGACGCAGTCGAGCGGCTGTGGCGCCGCTACTGGGACATGACGGTCGAGCCGGAGGCGAACCCCTCCCCCGTGCCGCTCGAGCTGCTGGACGGCTTCGGGACGCACGTCGCGCTGCCCGCCTACGCCGACGCCCTCCGCGACGCGGCGGCGCCCCACGGCGCGGAGGCGCTCGCGTACGCGCAGGACGCCGCCGTCCGATACGACCGCATGCGTCGCTCCTACCGCGGGTACGCGGGCGCCGTGGTCGAGTTCGAGCGGCGGGCGGGACGCCGCGCGCACGACTTCCGGCTCGACGTGCAGGTGCTGCCGCTCTCGCAGCGCGGCATCTGGTGGATCGGCTCCCTCACGGTCGCGGTCTCGGACAGCCTGCGCGGCGACGTCGCGGCATTCGACTCGGCGATGCAGCCGATCCTGCGCGAGATCGCCTGAGGCGCCCCGACGTCAGTCGGCGACGGTCTCGTGGACGACCGAGACGCGGCGGGTGCGGCGGCCGAGCGTGCGCTCCAGGATGAGCGCCACGATCATCGCCAGCAGGATGCCCGCGGGCACGCACCACAGCAGGATGAATCCGAAGGCCTGCGACGGCGAGTACACGACCTCGGTGAACGGGCTCGGCTGGCTCGTGCCGTCGAACGCGGTCGACAGGATCATCGCGACCACGACCCCCAGCCCCGCACCCAGAGCCGCGAACACGCCGTACCGCGGCGAGCGTCGCACCGAGACCTGCTCGGCGACGACCGGATCTTGGGGGGAATCGGGGCGCGAGGGCATGACCTCGATTGTTCCACCGGTTCCTGAATACGGGTCGTGCGTCCGCCCCGCGAACGCTCCACTCCGGGCGTCCGGAGCGCGCCCGTCAGGGGCGCAGCGGCAGCAGGGGCGAGAGGTCGGCGCGGACACCCGAGGCGTGCACCCGCCCCGCCGCGACGGCGTCCGCCCAGCCCAGGCTCCCGGTCGCCAGCCCGATCCAGGTCTGCGGATCCATCTCGACGACGTTCGGCGGGGTGCCGCGCGTGTGCCGCGGCCCCTGCACCACCTGCGCCGCCCCGAACGGCGGCACCCGCACCTCGACGCTGTTGCCGGGCGCCTTCTCCGCGAGGAGCTGCAGCAGGTAGCGGACCGCCGTGGCGTGGGCGGTGCGCGGCGGCCGCTCCCCCGCCGCGACGGCGGCCGCGACCGCGGCGAGCGCGTCGCGCCCGTCGCCGGTGTCGATCCTGCGGAGGGCCATCCCCTCAGCCTACGAGCCCGCGTCCGGCGGACGGGTGGTCGCCTCCTCGGGGAGGCGCTCGACCGGGATCACGACGACGTCCTGCATCTTCCAGTCCAGCGCGATGATCCGCCGCTGAAGCCGCCCGAGCGCCGCGAGATCGATCCGTCCGGCGCCGAGGAAGCCCCGGCGGGGCACCACGAACGCCTCCACGTGGAGCACCTGGCCGAGATCCCTCACCCGCACGCCCGCGTCCTCGACCCAGCGCGTGGAGCGCAGCACGCGCAGCACGCCGCCCACGAGCGGATGGACCGCGCGGTCGTCGTACGTCGTGACCCGCTTGTCGATCAGGTCCTCGACCGCGGTGACGGTGTTCCGCCAGCCGTCCCACAGGATCCCGAGGGAGATGAAGAGGGCCGCGGCGTAGTCGAGCCACCAGATGCCGAGCCCCACGCCGCCCACTCCGACGATCGAGGCGGCGTTGGTCTGCCAGTCGGCCTTCGCCATGTCGGCGTCGGCGTGCAGGAGCTTGTTGTGCAGGGGCCGCGCGAGCTTCGCCTTGTAGCGGCCGTAGAACGGCGGCGCGATCACGATCAGCGCCATCACGCCGATCATCAGCCACCCCTGCCAGACCGTGGTGCCGAACAGGTTCACGGTGCCGATCGTCGGATGCTCGGACCGCGCGAACCCCAGGACCGCCTCGACCGCCAGGTTCGCGCCGACGATCAGCAGCGCGATCCCCGCGACCAGGTGGCCGACGCCCATCGCCCGGTGCAGCCCGAATGGGAACGACCGGGACGGACCGCGCCGGGTGAAGATGAGCGCCGTGAGGAACGCGATCTGCGGCAGCAGCGACAGCATGTCCTCGATCCACGCCGTGCGCATGGCCTGCGAGCTGCCGACGACCAGGGCGATCAGCACGATCGTGACCGTGGTGTAGCAGATCGTGAAGACCTCGATCCCGACGGCCTTGCGCAGCGCCTCGGACTGCTCGCGCGGCAGGTCCGTGCGGCCGAAGCGGGGCTTCATCCTGCGCTCCGCTCGTCCAGGAAGCGCTCGAGCTCGCCGATGAAGCGGTTCTCGCCCAGCGGGGCGAGCATCACGACCGGGTGCTCGCGCTCGACGCCGGGCAGCTCGGCGAAGCCGCGCGTGACGCCGACGCGGTCCGCCCACGGCGTCTGGTCGGTCATGCCCCCGATCGCGAGGTCGAGGCTCCCCTCCTCGATCGCGACGACGAGGCTCTCCTCGCTGCCGACCGTCCAGGTCACGTCGGCGTCGATGCTCTCGGCGAAGTCCTCGACGAGATCCACGAGGACGCCGTCGACCCTCTCCGCGCCGGACGTCGCGCCCTCGACGGTGACGAGCTCGCCGTCGGGCGACGCGCCGACGCGCAGCTCGCCGCCCGAGACCCGGTCGTACGTGCCGTCCGGATCCACGGGGATGTCCGCCGCGCAGCCTCCGACCGCGCCGGCGAGCGCGATCGCGGCCAGCGCGGCGAGGACCCGCCGCGTGCCGTCCACGCTCCGACCGTACGGCGGCGACGCCGCGCGCGTCAGGTGGCTTGCCGGGGTGTCGCCCGGCCGGTATGGCGCGGGATCGGCGGTCGATAGGCTGGACGGGTGAGAATCCTCGTCCTCGGTTCCGGCGCGCGCGAGCACGCCATCGTCCTCGCCCTCCGCTCGGAGGAGGCCGGCCACGAGCTGCTCGCGGCGCCCGGCAACGCCGGCATCGCGCGCGACGCCACGCTGGTCGGGGTGGACATGCTCGACCCCGGCGCGGTCGCCGCGTTCGCGATCGACCACGCGGTGGACCTCGTGGTCGTGGGCCCCGAGGCTCCGCTGATCGCCGGCGTCGCCGACGAGCTGCGCGAGCGCGGCATCCCGGTCTTCGGCCCGGGCCGCGCGGCCGCCCAGATGGAGGGGTCGAAGGCGTTCGCCAAGCGGATCATGGCCGCGGCCGGCGTGCCGACGGGCCGGGCCGCGCACGCGCGCACGGTGGACGAGGTCGCCGCCGCGCTGGACGAGTTCGGCGCGCCGTACGTCGTCAAGGCCGACGGTCTCGCCGCCGGCAAGGGCGTCATCGTGACGGAGGACCGTGCCGCGGCGATCGAGCACGCGGAGACCTATCTGCCCGGCGGGCCCGTGCTGATCGAGGAGTTCCTCTCGGGACCCGAGGTCTCGCTCTTCTTCCTGAGCGACGGCGACACCGTGCGGGCGCTCAGCCCCGCGCAGGACTTCAAGCGCGCCCTCGACGGGGACGCCGGCCCGAACACCGGCGGCATGGGGGCGTACTCGCCCCTGCCGTGGCTCGCGGAGCGCTTCGGCGGCGAGGCCGAGTTCGTGGCGCACGTCACCGAGACCGTGGCACTCCCGGTCATCCGGCGCCTGGACGAGGAGGGCACGCCCTTCATCGGCCTGCTGTACGCGGGCCTCATCCTGACCGACGCCGGCGTGCGCGTGATCGAGTTCAACGCGCGCTTCGGCGACCCCGAGACGCAGGTCGTGCTGCCGCGCCTCGTGACGCCGCTCTCGCGCCTGCTGCTCGCGGCCGCGACCGGCACGCTCGAGGACGAGCCGCAGCCGGTGTTCTCCGACGACGTCGCCGTGACGGTGGTGCTCGCGAGCGAGGGATACCCCGAGAAGCCCGTGACGGGCCGGCCGCTCACCGGGCTCGACGAGGCGGAGGCCGTCGAGGGCGTCCACATCGCCCACGCCGCGACCGCCGAGGCCGACGGCGGCCTGGTCGCCACCGGCGGACGGGTGCTCAACGTCGTGGCGACCGCGCCGGACTTCCGCACGGCCCGCGAGCGGGCGTACGAGGCGCTGTCGCACATCGGCCTCGAGGGCGGCCACCACCGCACCGACATCGCCGCCCGCGTCGCGGAGTAGCGGCCGCGGGGCGCGTGCTGTCAGCGCGCGGCGCGGAGCCGAGGGCGCGCGGACGGACGCGGCTCGTCGGGGGCGAGGGCCGCGAGCGTGCGCATGAGCGTCGTGAGCCAGACGAAGCCGAGCCCGACGGCGACCGCCTCGAGCGCGGTGGCCGAGTAGATCCCGAGCGGCCGCCACAGCAGCACCGCGAGGACGAGCGCCACGGCGACGCCGATGGTCGTGAGGGTCAGCATCGGCGGCGGGCCCGGCATGACCAGGGCCGTCACCACGGCCGCGGCGCCGAGCAGCGCGAGCGCGGCGAACGCCGCCACGAAGTGCGCGACGGGCGCTCGGTGCACCGGCAGCAGGCCCACGGCGGCCAGAGCCGCGCCGGTCGCGGCGAACAGGACGACCACGACGCCGATCCGGAACAGCGCCGCGTCGCCGAGGATGCGATGCAGGTCGCGGCCGACGTACGCCCCGACCGTCGCGAGCAGCAGCCCGCCGACGACGAGCGTGCCGTTGAACGCCCAGCCGCCGTCGCCGATCCCGAGCTGCGAGAAGTTCCGCTCCCACCACCGCGGATCGGTCGCGGTCAGCATCGCGAACAGCGTCCCGGTGATGAGGAACGCGAACAGCAGCGTGACGAGGTCGTCCGTGCGCAGGCGCGCGCCCAGCCCGAACGCCGATCCCGCCGCCGCGGCCGACGCGACGCCGGTCAGGAGTCCGCCGCCGAGCGGCGGCACGTCGAGGCCGTGCAGGCCGATCGCGAGGACCTCGCCCGCGCAGAGCACCGCCAGCCCGCACACCCCTCCGAGGGCGAGCGCGACCGCCGCGTCCGAGATCCGCGAGACCGCCGCCTGCCACGGCGGCATCCCGGCCGTGTCGGCGGCGCGGTGCATCCGGGTGCCGGCGGCGAAGGCGGCCACCGCGACGGCCGCGGTCACGGCGGCGGCGGGCATGCCGATCGACCCCTCCCCCGCGAGCGGCCGCGCGACGCCCCACAGCAGCCCCGCCCCCAGCACCGAGCCCGCCGCGAAGCCGAGCCAGGCAGCCCAGATCGCGTGGGCGTCCTGCCGCATCCGCTCGGGTGACCTCACGCGTCCATGCAACCACGGGCGGCCGATCCGGGCGGCGCGGCCGCCGGGCGAGTCAGACGCCCGCGGGCGTCTCGCCCGCGCGCTCGACGAGAACGGCCACCTGGGTGCGGTTCCGGGCGCCGAGCTTGATCCGGGCCTGCTGGACGTGGGTCTTCACGGTCGAGACGCCCAGGTGCATCGCTCGGGCGATCTCGTCGTCGCTCGCGCCGGTCGCGATCAGCCGGGCGGCTTCGCGCTCGCGCTCGGTGAGCGCGGAGAAGAGGGCCGCGGCCTCGCGGCGGGCCTCCGCCCCGGAGTCGGCGGCGAGCTGCACCACGATCTGGCGCGTGTGCTGCGGCGCCAGGAACGCGTCGCCGCGGGCGACCGTCAGCACGGCCCGCGCCATGTCGCCGGGATCCGTGTCCTTCAGGATGTAGCCGTACGCCCCGGCCTCGAACATGCGCCTCACCGTCCCGAGGTCCGCGATGCTCGTCATGGCGGCGACGTTGGCGTCGACCTGCGCGAGCAGCGCGCGCGTGGCCTCGATCCCGTCCATGCCCGGCATCTGGATGTCCATCAGCACGACGTCGGGGCGATGCGCACGCGCGAACTCGACCGCGGCGGCACCGCCGTCGACCGCACCGATCACATCGATCTCCGGATAGGGCCCGAGGATCGCCGGGATCGCGTTGCGCGGGAACGCCTCGTCGTCGACGATCAGCACGCGCACGGGCGGTCGGGGCTCGGGGTCCGCGGCGTCGGCGAGGGGCACGTCGCCACCCTACCGACGGGCGCGGACACCCTCAGGCGCGGTCGACCCAGGGCAGGTCGACGTCGACGATGAACCTGCCCTCGTGAGCTCCGATCCACGCGGTCCCGCCCTCGGACTCCGCGCGCTCGCGGATCCCGATGATCCCGTGGCCTCCGCCGGGCACGCCGGCGCCGCCGACCGTGAGCGGGTTCTCGACCCGGATGCGCACGCCGCGCTCGGGCGATGCATCCAACGTCACGGAGACGGGCGCTCCGGGCGCGTGCTTGATGGCGTTGGTGAGGCTCTCCTGGAGGATCCGGTAGGCGGCCGCATCCAGGGTCGTCCCGACCCGGTCCGAGCCCTCCACCATCACGAACGCATCGATGCGATGCCCGGCCGCGCGCAGCTCGCCCAGCAGTCGTCCGACCAGGCGCAGCGACGCGGGCGCCGGAGACCGGCCCTCGGAGCGGAGGCCGCCCACGACACCGCGCACGTCGTCGAGGGCGGCCCGGGTCTGCTCGCGCACGGCACGGGCCCACTCCCCGAGCGAGGGATCGATCGAGGGGTTCGCGGAGACCTGCGCCTCGAAGGCGCTCGCCGAGAGCGCGGCGGACGCGAGCCGGTGCCCGAGGCCGTCGTGCAGGTCGCGCGCGATCCGCTCGCGCTCGGCCTGCCGTGCGAGCTGCTCGTCGAGCGTCTCCGCGCGTCGGTGCTCGCGTTCGGCGCGGGCGCGATGCGCATCGGCCGTCCGGCGGCTGCGCTGCAGCGCCACGAGACCCGCGAGGGCCGCGAGCGAGACCAGGGCGAGGAGCCACGGTGCGACGGTCCAGCCCACCGCGCCCGGGTCCGAGGTCCTCGCGCCGAACAGCCACGGGAGCGCCGCGCCCCAGTCGGTGAGGACCTCGCGCAGAACGAACGCCGCGACGCCGGCGACGGTGACCCCGGCGATCCATCCGGTTCGCTTCGGCCAGCGCATCAGCGCGTGGAACACGCCCACGAGGGCGAGCAGGTAGGAGACGCCGATCGCCATGAGGACCGCGCCCGCGATCAGCACGACCTGCGGCGCCCGTGCGCGCACGTACACCGTCGTCCAGGCCAGCAGCGCGGCGAGCGCGAGCAGGGTCCCCACGTCGGTGATGCTCGCCACGCGCTCCGCGTCGGCGCGGAAGACGGCCGCCCCCGGCACGTTCATCACGCACAGGACGTCCCACAGCGCGCCGAGCACGAACAGCCCGGTCGACCAGCCGCCGTCGAGCAGCCGCGCGATCCGGCCCGGTCGAGGGCGCACGGCGGTGGTCATGCTCCGAGCGTATGGGCGGCCACGGACGCGGGCCTCCTCCCTCCGCCCGACGATGTCCGGCCGATCGGCCGGGCGGCTCCGACCGGATGGAGGAGGTGCGCGAGGTCCCCTGCGACGGACGCTGTCCCTGTCGCCGCCACGGCGGCGACCGCGAGCCCCGCCGGGGTCGCCACGGGCCAGCGCGGCCCCGGCGGCCCGGCGACCGGGCCCGCTCCCGCGACGGCGGCCCGCCGTCGCGGTCATCGCCGATGGCATCGGCATGCACCGAGGAGTCTCACATGTCCTTCGACAGCCCCCAGCCGCCCGTCCCGCCGCACGCCCCGGCCGGCACCACCGCCGCTCCCGCGCCGCAGCCCGAGAAGCCGAAGAAGCCGCTGCTGAAGCGCTGGTGGTTCTGGGCGATCGCGATCGTGGTCGCCATCGCGATCTTCGCTCCCAAGGGCGGCGGGGACACCACCGCCTCGGAGCAGCCCGCGGCCGAGGTGCCCGCCGCGGACACCGCCTCGGAGGCACCGGCTGAGGAGGAGCCGGCGACGGAAGAGCCCGCGGAGGAGGCTCCCGCCCTGGCCCCCATCGGGACCGCCGCGCAGACCGGGAACCTGGCCATCACGGTCACGAAGGTCGAGCCGGGCGTGGCGCAGGTCGGCGAGGAGGTCGCCGGCACTCTGTTCGGGGAGAAGGCTCAGGGTCAGTTCGTGCTGGTCCATGTGTCGGTGGAGAACGTGGGGACCGAAGCCGAGTCCTTCTCGGACATGAACGCCAAGGTGTACGACGCGGAGGGCCGCGAGTTCGAGGCCAACAGCGCAGCCGGCATCTACATCGATGGCAACGACTCGCTCTTCGGCGAGATCAACCCGGGCAACACGCTCCAGGGCGTGCTGGTGTTCGACCTTCCGGCCGACGCCACGGCGGAGCGCCTGGAGTACAAGGGGATGCTCGACTTCCTGGCCGACCCCGCGGTCTTCGCCCTGACCTGACGCCCGATCCACCCAGAGGTATGAGAGACGCACCTTCCGCCCCGCGGGACGGTGCGTCTCTCATACCTTTGCCGCCGCAGGGTGCACGCGCGCGCGGGACCGCACCGCGGCACTGGGATGATGGACGCATGACGCTCGAGATCCCCGGATGGAAGCACGTGTACTCCGGCAAGGTGCGCGACCTGTATGCGCCCGCCGACGGCGACGGCTCGCGGATGCTGGTCGTCGCGAGCGACCGCGTGAGCGCGTTCGACCACGTGCTCTCCCCCGGCATCCCGGGCAAGGGCGAGCTGCTCACGACCCTCAGCCTGTGGTGGTTCGACCAGCTGTCGGGCGCGGACGGAGGCGAGGCCATCCCGAACCACCTGACGGGCGAGCCGGTGCCGGATGTGGTCGCGGGGCGCGCGATGATCGTGCGCGCGCTGGACATGCTGCCCGTCGAGTGCGTCGTGCGGGGCTACCTCACGGGCTCGGGCTGGGTCGAGTACCAGGAGAGCGGCACGGTGTGCGGCATCCCGCTGCCGGGCGGCCTGCAGGACGGCGACCGCCTGCCCGAGCCGATCTACACCCCCGCCTGGAAGGCGCCGATGGGCGAGCACGACGAGAACATCTCGTACGAGCGCACCGTCGAGCTGGTCGGCGCCGAGCGCGCGGCGGAGCTCCGCGATCGCTCGCTCGAGATCTACCGCCGCGCAGCCGCGACGGCCGAGGCCCACGGGCTGATCCTGGCCGACACGAAGTTCGAGTTCGGCACGGATGAGGACGGCGTGCTCCGCCTCGCGGACGAGGTGCTCACGAGCGACTCCTCACGCTACTGGGACGCGGCCGCGTGGCAGAACGGCGCGTCACCCAAGGAGCGGATGGCGAGCTTCGACAAGCAGATCGTGCGCGACTGGCTCGCGGCGAACTGGGACAAGCAGGGCACCCCGCCCGAGCTCCCGGCCGAGATCGTCGAGCGCACGGTCGCGCGCTACCGCGAGCTGCTCGACCTGCTCACGGCCTGACCGCACGGCCTCCAGAAGCCACAGGGGCGGGGATCCGATCCGGATCCCCGCCCCTGTCGCGTACGCGGGTCAGTCGCTGCCCACCGTCGGCTTGTCGGCCTCGCGCGCGGCGCGGCGCCCCTCGCCGACCACGAGCGACGCGTCGCCCGAGGCGGTGTGCTCCGGGTGATCCGGCCCCTTGTGCTGGATGTGCCCGGGCTCGAGCGTGCGGGCGATGTCGGCGGCCGAGACGATCTCCAGCTGCTCGGTGGCGGTCTCGTACCACTCGGTCAGTGCGGGGTCGTCCGTGTCGATCGCGGCGCCCGCCCCCTGATCGGGGGCCACCTCGGTCGCGCCGAACACGAAGTCGTCGCCGTGCTCCTCGATGCCGAGGCGCACGCCCTGCGCGATCGCGGCGCGTGCGAACCGCCGGCGCAGGATGTACGGGTCGGTCGCGAGCTCGCGCGCCCAGGCCACCATGATCCCGACCACGATCACGGCGAACGGCAGGGCCGTCACCACCATGATCGACTGCAGACCCGACAGCGCGGTCTCGCCGCCGGCGAGCAGCAGCGCGAGCGCCGCGGCGCCGAGCAGCACGCCCCAGGCGATCGTGACCCAGCTCGAGGGCTCAGGCTTGCCGCGCTGGCTCATCGAGCCCATGACGATCGCGGCCGAGTCGGCCGACGTCACGAAGAACAGCACGATCGAGATCATCGCGAGCACCGACAGGACGGCGCCGAAGGGCAGCTCGCCGAGCACCGCGAACAGGATGGCCTCCGGCCCGCCCGCCTCGCTGATGCCGCGGCCGTCCTCCTCGAACAGCATCGTGGTGCCGCCCATGATGCCGAACCACACGATGCAGACCGCCGCGGGGACGATGATCACGACCGTGACGAACTCGCGCAGCGTGCGGCCCCGCGAGATCTTCGCGATGAACATGCCGACGAAGGGCGTCCACGAGATCCACCACGCCCAGTAGTAGTTGGTCCACGACGACACGAAGGTCGCGGCGTCCTCGCCCTGGGCGGGATTGCGCATCAGCATCGTCCACAGCTCCGCGAGGAAGGCCGACACCGACGACGGGATGATGTTCAGCAGGAACAGCGTCGGGCCGGCGACGAAGATGATGACGCCGATGACCAGCGCGATCACCATGTTGATGTTCGACAGCGCGCGGATGCCGCGCTTGATGCCGGACACGGCCGACACGACGAAGGCCGCCGTGAGGATCGTGATGATCGCGATCAGGCCGACGTTGCCGACGGGCCCGATCCCGGCGACGTGCTCGACGCCGCTCGCGATCTGCAGTGCGCCCATGCCGAGCGTCACGGCCGTGCCGAACAGCGTCACGATGATCGCGAACACGTCGATGATCGCGCCCGCCCACCCCTCGGTGCGCTCCTTGAAGATCGGGGCGAAGATCGCCGAGATCAGCGGCGGCCGGCCGCGGCGGTACGCGGCGTACGCGATCGCGCCGCCCACGAGCGCGTAGAAGGCCCAGGCCATCGGACCCCAGTGCAGGATCGACTGCGCGAGCGCCATGTGCATCGCGTCGCGCGTGCCGGGCTCCGCGTCGAAGCCGTAGGGGACGTCGAGGAAGTACCCGAGCGGCTCGGCCGGGCCCCAGAACAGCAGGCCGATGCCCATGCCCGCCGAGAACAGCATGGCGATCCACGAGACGGTCGAGAACTCGGGCTCCTCGTCATCCGCTCCGAGGCGGACGCCGCCCGTGCGGCCGTAGCCCAGCACGAGCATGAACGCGATCGTGACGATCGCCAGCAGCGAGAACAGCCATCCGAAGTTCTCCATGACCCAGCCCAGCGATGCCGACCCGGCCTCGCTGATGCTCTGCGGGGCCGCGAAGCCCCAGATCACGACGGCGAGCACGAGTGCTCCCGCGATGCCGAACACCAGCCAGTTGGTGGAGAAGGTGCGCCCCGTGTCCTCGACGCCGATGCCTGGGATGAGCGCCGGATGGGTCACCTCCTTCACCAGTTTGGTGACGGGCTTCTTCCGTTCGATCCCCGGCTCCGCCGGGGTCGTCTTATCGCTCATGACACTCTTCTCGTCGAACTCGAGGTGCGTTACGTATGCGGACTCGTCCTCCCAGGCTATGCATAGGCTGCGTTCGAATGCCATTCGATACGAGCGCATACACGCGATTCACACGTGCGGATCAGGGCCGGTCCGGGCACGAAAAGGCCCCGCGGGGAGGAGTTCGACACGCCTCCCCGCGGGGCCCTGAGGGCGGTGTCAGCCGGTCACGCAGACGAACGACTCCGCGTCGTCGATCGACCCCTCGCCGGTGTGCTGCGGCCACGCCGGGTACTCGCACATCGGTCGCGTGCGGTCGGCGCCTTGAAGCGCTCCTGCTGCCGCTCGTAGTACCGCACGGTGTTGTGCGGCGTGATGAAGTCGTCGATCGTGCCGTGCGTCAGGATGACCTTGCCGCCGTGCGCCTGGAACCGGGTGAGATCGACGTCGGTGACGCCCATGATCTCGCCGAGCTCCTGGATCCGGTCGACGTGCTGCAGCGGATCGAACGTGTACGTGCCGGCGGGCTGCGCGGTGTAGTTCCCGGTGGCCGTCACGAGCGACCCGTCGAACCCGCCGCCGCCGAACTGCAGCGCCCGGCCGTTCCATTCGGCCGGCAGGTTCACCCGGAACTGCATGTCCTGCGGTGCGGTGACCGCGCGGATCCATCCGGTGACGGCGCAGTACCCGCTCTGCCAGGTCGCGGTCTCGACCACGGCGCCGCGGGTCGGCAGCTCGATCTGCTTCTCGGGGATCTCGTAGCCGACGAGCGCGGCGCACGACTCGGCGGTGAGGGCGCCGGCCTCCGCCGGCGCTGATCACCGCGACACCCGGACGCGGCGCCGGCCAGGCGGCCGACGCGGCACATGGTAGCCACGCGCCGCACGGGGGTCGACGCGGACTTCGCATCAACGGAAATAGTCGGGCGAGATCCGATCGCGGTCGCTCACGGGGGCGAAACGCGGCGGGCAGTATCGTGGATCGATTGCCTTCCCGCCCCTCCACCCGAAGGAGCCCCATGCCCCTGTGGACTGTCCACGGCGACGGCCGCACGGTCGCCCCCGGACGCGTCGTCGCCCCCGGCGAGCGCCTCAGCTGGCCCGCCACGATCGCGATGGGCGTCCAGCACGTCGTCGCGATGTTCGGCGCCACGTTCCTCGTCCCGACCATCACCGGCTTCCCCGTCTCGACCACGCTGCTGTTCAGCGGGCTCGGCACGCTGCTGTTCCTCCTGATCACGAAGAACCGCCTGCCCAGCTACCTGGGCTCGTCGTTCGCGTTCATCGCGCCCGTGACGGCCGCGACCGCGTCGGCCGGGATGGGCTCCGCGCTCGCGGGCATCGTCGCGGTCGGCGTGCTGCTCGCCGCGGTGGGACTCGTGGTCCAGTTCGCGGGCCTGGGCTGGGTCGACAAGCTGATGCCGCCCGTGGTGGCGGGCGCGATCGTCGCGCTGATCGGCTTCAACCTCGCGCCCGTCGCGTGGGGCAGCTACCAGAGCGCCCCGCTCACGGCGACCGTGACGCTGGCCGCGGTCATCCTGTTCGCGGTGCTGTTCCGCGGCTTCCTCGGTCGCATCTCGATCTTCCTCGGCGTGATCGTCGGCTACGTGTTCGCTGCGATCACGGGCGAGCTCGACTTCAGCGCGGTGGGCGACGCGGCGTGGTTCGGCGCCCCCCAGTTCCACTTCCCCGACTTCGCGTCGGCGGGCACGTGGTCGGCCATCGCGATGTTCCTGCCGGTGGTGCTGGTGCTCGTCGCCGAGAACGTCGGCCACGTGCGCGGCGTCGCCACGATGACGGACGCTTCGGTGAACGAGCACACGGGCCGCGCGCTGATCGCGGACGGCGCGGCGACGACCCTCGCAGGCCTCGCGGGCGGGTCGGGCACCACGACCTACGGCGAGAACATCGGCGTCATGGCGGCGACCCGCGTGTACTCGACCGCGGTGTACTGGATCGCCGGCCTGGTCGCGATCCTGCTCGCGTTCTCGCCGAAGATCGGCGCCGTGTTCAACTCGATCCCGGCCGGCGTGCTCGGCGGCGTCACCACTGCGCTGTACGGCCTCATCGGCATCATCGGCATCAAGATCTGGGTCGACAACCGCGTGGACTTCTCGCGTCCGGTCAACCAGTACACGGCCGCCGTGGCGCTCGTGATCGGCATCGCGGGCTTCACCATGCAGTGGGACGGCTTCGAGCTCGGCGGCATCGTGCTCGGCACGGTCGCGGCGCTCGCGATCTACCACGTGGGAAACCTGATCGCCCGCGCGCGCCGCACCGGCGCAGACGACGGCGGCCCCATCCCCGCGGTCGGCCAGCTCGGCGGCGACCCGCAGGACTGATCCGCTCAGTCGTCGGATCGACCGCCCGGTCGACGGACGCAAGGGGCTGGTGTGCACGGCGACGTGCGCGCCGGCCCCTTCTGCATCACGGATCCGACGACCGCGCAGCGGATCCGACGACCGGCCCTACGCGGTCTCGCGGATGACGAGCTCGCTCTTCAGGATCGTGGCGTGCGGCGGGTCGCCGCCGGCGAGGCGCGCGAGCAGCACGTCGGCCATGGCCTCGCCCTGGAGGCGCGACGGCTGGCGCACGGTGGTCAGGTGCGGCGGCATGTTGACCGCCACGGGCGAGTCGTCGAAGCCGACGATCGCGACGTCCTCGGGCACCCGCAGGCCGCGCGCATGGAGCACCCCGATCGCGCCGCGCGCCATCAGGTCGCTGGCCACGAACAGCGCGTCGGGGGGATCCCCGGCCGCGAGGATGCGCCGCATCGCCTCGGCCCCGCCGTCGGTCGTGAAGTCGCCGTCCTCCGCGGGCCCGGGCTCCAGTCCCGCCTCCTCGAGCACCTCGCGGAAGCCCTGCAGGCGGTCCACGCCGGCCGGCATGTCGAGCGGGCCGGTGATGGTGCCGATGCGGCGGTGGCCGCGCTCGACCAGGTGACGCGTGCCGATCCGGCCGCCCTCGACGTTGTCGACGTCCACGAAGTAGTCGTCCGCGCGGGTGCGCACAGGACGGCCACCGAACACCACGGGCACGGCCTGGTTGATCCGCTCCACATAGGTGTCGCTCGTGTGGTGCGAGACCACGAGCGCGCCGCCCACGTTGCCGCCGGTCAGATACGACGTCGCCTTGTCGCCCGGGTCGTCCGACGCGATGATCAGGTTCAGCACGTGCTCGGATCGGGACAGCCGCGCGTTGATGCCGGACACGATCGCGGCGAAGAACGGGTCGCCGAAGAACCGCGTGGTGTCCTCCGGCACGACCAGCGCGATCGCGTGCGTCTGCCGGCTGGCGAGCGACCGCGCCGCCCGATTGGGCACGTAGTTGAGCTCCGCGATCGCCTGCCGGACGGCGGTCAGCGCCTCGGGGCTGACCCGGGCGCCGCCGCCCAGCACGCGCGAGACGGTCGAGCGGGACACGCCGGCCCGCGCCGCGACCTCCTCGATCGTGGCCGTGCCGCGAGCACCCCGTGCCGGGCCGTCCCCGATCCGCTGATCCATCCGTCTCCTGTCAGACCCCCGCCGGCTCCACCGCACGGGACGCGATGATGCGAGCGTACTCGCGACCGCTGTCCTTGACCGTGCGCTGCTGGGTGTCGTAGTCGACGCGGACGATGCCGAACCGCTTCTCGTACCCCCAGGCCCACTCGTAGTTGTCGAGCAGGGACCAGTAGAAGTAGCCGCGCACGTCGACGCCGGCCTCGATCGCCTCGAGGACCGCCGCGACGTGACCGCGCACGAACGCGACGCGCTCGGCGTCGTGCACCTCGCCGTCGACGACCTCGTCGTCGTACGCCGCGCCGTTCTCCGTCACGTAGAGCGGCACCCCGGCCGGGGCGGCGTACTGCTCCGAGACGCGCACGAGCAGGTTGCGCAGGCCGGCGAAGTCGACCTCCCAGCCCATCGTCGTGCGCTCGAAGCCGCGGTCCACCCAGTGCACGCCCTCCATCGCGGGGAACGGCGAGCGCTTCGGGCGGTCGCTCGGCGCCTCGCCGACCGGAGCGGGCCGGTCGGTCTCATGCCCCGACACGAACTCGCCGTGGTAGTAGTTCACGCCGAGGAACTCGATGGGCGTCGACACGACGGCGAGGTCGCCGTCCTGCACGGCGGACTCGAACGCGGCCACCGCCTCGGGATCGACCGCGCGGATGTCCTCCACGACGTCCGCCGGGTACTGCCCGCGGAAGATCGGGTCGAGGAACCAGCGGTTGAACTGGCCGTCGATGCGGCGCGCGGCGTCCTGGTCGGCCGGGTCGGACGGATCCGCCGGCTCGCCGTTGGTGAGGTTGAGCGTGATGCCGAAGTCGAGCGCCGCGTCACGGGCGCGCAGCTCCTGGATGGCCCGGCCGTGCGACAGGAGCAGGTGGTGCGACGCGAGCAGGCCGTCGCGGACGCTCTGGCGGCCGGGCGCGTGCTCACCGCCCGTGTACGACAGGAACGACGAGCACCACGGCTCGTTGTGGGTCGTCCACTTCGTCACACGGTCGCCGAGGGCGTCGTGCACCGACAGGGCGTACTCGACGAAGCGGTCGACCGTGTCGCGCGAGGTCCAGCCGCCCTTCTCCTCGATCGCCTGCGGCATGTCCCAGTGGTGCAGCGTCAGCCAGGGCAGGATGCCCGCCTCCAGCAGCTCGTCGACGAGCCGGCTGTAGAAGTCGATGCCCTTCGCGTTGACGGGACCGCCGTCGGGCCGCACGCGCGACCACGACGTCGAGAACCGGTACGCCTGCAGGCCGAGCTCCTTCATGAGCGCGACGTCGTCCGCGTAGCGGTGGTAGTGGTCGCACGCCACGTCGCCGGTGTCGCCGTTGATGACGGCCCCGGGGATGCGGGCGAAGTGATCCCATATGGAGGCCGTGCGGCCGTCCTCGAAGGCGGCGCCCTCGATCTGGTAGGCGGCGGTCGCCGCGCCGAACAGGAACTCGGAGGGGAACGAGCGGGTCATAGGGTCATCATCCCTTCACGGCGCCGGCCATGATACCGCTGACCAGCTGCTTGCCCGCGAAGACGAACAGCAGCAGGAGCGGCAGCGTGGCGAGCACCACACCGGCGAGCACGATCGAATAGTCGACGAAGTAGTTGGACTGCAGCAGCGCCAGCGCGACGGGCAGCGTCGGGTTCTGCCGGTCGAGCACGATGAACGGCCAGAAGAAGTTGTTCCAGGCGGTCACGAACGTGAACAGGAACAGCATCGCGGCCGCGGGCCGGGCCGCGGTGACGCCCACGGTCCAGAACGTGCGGATCATGGACGCGCCGTCCACACGGGCGGCCTCGATGAGCTCGTCCGGCACCGTCTGGCGCAGGTACTGGGTCATCCAGAACACGCCGAACGCGCTCGTCAGGCCCGGGATGATGATCGCGCCGATCTGGCCCGTCCATCCGATCTCGGCGAACAGCACGTACAGCGGCACGACCGCGAGCTGCTGCGGCACCGCCATGGTGGCGACCACGAAGGCCAGCAGTGCGGGCCCGCCGCGGAAGCGGAGCTTGGCGAACGCCCATCCGGCCAGCGTCGAGAACACGACCACGCTGACCGCGATCACGGTCGAGCTCCAGATGCTGTTCCACAGGGCGGGCCAGAAGTTGACGGCCGGCTGGCTCATCACGGCGGTCGCGTTCTGGATGAAGTTGCCGCCGGGGATCCATGACTTGTCCGGATCGCGCAGCGTGCTGGCGTCGCCCGAGCCGATCAGGAACGAGAAGTACAGCGGGAACAGGCTCGCGAACAGCACGACCGCGAGGCCCGCGTACACCCAGAACCCCGGACGGGTTCCCCGGATGCGTACGGCGCGGCGGCCGGTGCGACCGGTCACGAGGGTCGCCGTGGCGGTGCCCACGGCCTCGTCGGGACGGACGGCGGTCATCGCGCCACCTCCTTCTTCTGGGCGCGCAGCGCGGCGCGGCGCTCGGCGCGCGAGGGGCGCATCACCCTGGCGCCCTCGTCGCGCACGAGCGAGCGCGTCACGATCAGGTTGACCAGGCCGATCGCCAGGATGATCAGGAACAGGATCCACGCCATCGCCGCGGCGCGACCGAAGTTCCACTCGCCCCAGCCGATGTCGTACAGGTAGAGCGTGATCGTGAGCCACTGCTGCCCCGCGCCACCCCGGCCGAACTGGTCGAACATGCGCGGCTCGTCGAAGATCTGCAGGCCGCCGATCGTCGAGGTGATGATCACGAAGATCAGCGTCGGCTTGAGCGAGGGCAGCGTGATGCTCCAGAACTGGCGCCACGTGCCGGCGCCGTCGACCGTCGCCGCCTCGTAGTAGTCGCGCGGGATGGCCTGCATGGCAGCCAGCAGGATGAGCGCGTTGTAGCCGGTCCAGCGGTAGTTGACCATGGACGCGATCGCGACGTGGCTCCAGAACGGCTCGACGTGCCACGGGATCGGGCCGATGCCGAAGAACCCGAGCCAGCCGTTCACGACGCCCGACTGGTCCGCGAACATCGCGTTGAAGATCAGGCCGACCGCGACGGGCGCCACCACGTACGGCAGCAGCGCGCTCATGCGCCAGAAGGTCTTGGCCCGGATGTGCTTGTCGAGCATGACGGCGATGAACATCGCCAGGATCAGCTGCGGCACGCTCGAGAGCAGGAAGATGCTGAAGGTGTTGCGCAGCGCGATCCAGAACTTGGGCTGCGTCAGGATCCAGACGTACTGGTCGAATCCGATGAACTCGCCCGAGCGGCGGATCTGGTCCCAGTCCATGAACGAGATCACGGCCGTGTACGCGATCGGGAACAGCCCGACGATCGCGAACAGGATGAAGAACGGTGAGATGTAGAGGTAGGGCGAGAGCCTCAGGTCCCAGCGGCTGAGCCGCTGCGAGAACGAGAGCACCCGGACGGGGCGGGGGGCCGGTGCCCCGGAGGGCGACGCGCTGGGCGCCGCCTGGGGGCCCGAGGGAGGGGCGCTGGAGCGCCCCTCCCCGTGGGTCGTGGCGTCAGTGGCGGTCATGGCTTCAGAACGCCGACACCTCGGTGACCCACGCGTCCCACGACTCCTCCGGCGACTGCAGGCCGTCGTGCACGCGGGTGACGGCCTGGTTCAGGGCCTCGTGGAACTGGAAGTACTTCGGGCCCTTGACCGGCGAGACCGTGACGGCCTCGGAGCGGTTGGCGTTGATCTGGCCGACCGGCGCGTTGTTGAAGTACTCGTTGGTCGCCTCGGTGACCTCCGGCATCTCGTACGCCTCGGGCTGGCTCGGGAACGCGCCGACGTTGGCGAAGGCCTTGGCCTGCACCTCGGGCGAGGTCAGCCACGCGGCGAGCTCCTGGGCCGCGGCGACGTTCTCGCCGTTCGCGGGGACGACCAGGTACGAGCCGCCCCAGTTGCCGCCGCCGCCGGGGAAGACGTCGGCGATGTCCCAGCCGGTCACCTCGGGCGCCTCACCGGCGATGATGCCGTGCATCCACGGCGGGCACAGCATCGCGGCGAACTCGCCGTTGGCCATCGACGCGAACCAGTCCTCGCTCCACTGACCGGGGTATGCGGTGATCGGGACGGCCTTCTCGATGACGGTGTCGTACATCTCGCGCACGTCGGGGTTCTCGGTGGCCACGACCGTGCCGTCGGCCTCCTCGTAGGTGACCTCGAGCTGGTTGGCGAGGCCCTGCAGGACCGAGTTGGCCGAGTCGAGGAACGGCTGACCGGTCTTCTCGGTGTACTCGGCGCCCACGGCGAACAGGTCGTCCCACGTGGTGAACAGACCGGCGACCTCCTCGCGGTCGGTCGGCAGGCCCGCCGCCTCGAACAGGTCGGCGCGGTAGCACACCGCCTGCGGACCGATGTCGGTGCCGTAGCCGACGAGGTTGCCGTCCGCATCGGTCGCGGCGGCCTCCTTCCAGTCGAGCCAGCGGCCCTTCAGCTCCTCGGGCACGGGGGCCAGCAGGTCGGCGTACTGCATCATCTCGGCGGTCCAGTCGATCTCGATCGCCTCGATGTCGGCCAGGCCGGTGTTGCCGAGCTTCTGGAAGAAGTTGGCGCGCGCGTCGTTGGACGTCGCGGCCTTGTTGTGCACGATCGTCACGTTCGGGTGCTCGTCCATGTACTCCTGGAGGAGCTCGTCCGAGTAGCCGAAGTCGTTGAACGTGGCGATGCTCAGCTCGATCGGGGCGTTCGGGTCCGCCGACTCGGCGGGCGCGTTGCCGCCGGAGCAGCCGGCGAGCGCGATGGCGCCGGCGGCGACAGCCGACACCGCGGCGGCGCCGCGGCGGAAGGCACGTGAGTTCACTGTCACTCCTTTGTGTGTGAGGGCCGCGCGACACAGCGCGGTCCCGGTGCAGAACGGGCAGGCGGGTGCGCATCGCACGCGGTGCGTGGGAGCGCTCCCATCCGGACTGCAGGCGAGCCTATGGGAGCGCTCCCACGACCGCAAGTCCCGTGACCGGGTTGTGATCGAAGCGGGTGCGCACCGTCGCGTGGAGGCTCGGCCGGGGAGCGGCCGGCGGGCGACTAGAATGGTGGGGACTCTCCCGCCCGCGACATCCGGAGCTCCCCTTATGCCCACCATCGTCGTCGACGTCATGCCCAAGGCCGAGCTGCTGGACCCCCAGGGCAAGGCGGTCACCGGATCGCTCGCGCGCCTCGGCCACGGCACCTTCCGGAACGTGCGCATCGGCAAGCGCATCGAGCTCACGGTCGAGGGCGAGGTGACCGAGGAGGTGCTCGCCGAGGCGCGTCAGGTCGCCGACGAGATCCTCTCGAACGCCGTCATCGAGGACGTCGTGGGCGTCGAGGTGCTCGCCGAGGCTCAGGAGCAGGCATGACCGCCCGCATCGGCGTCATCACCTTCCCGGGCTCGCTCGACGACCGCGACGCGCAGCGCGCGATCCGCCTGGCCGGCGGCGAGCCCGTCGCGCTGTGGCACGGCTCGCACGACCTCGACGGCGTGGACGCCCTCGTGCTGCCGGGCGGCTTCAGCTACGGCGACTACCTGCGCGCCGGCGCGATCGCGGCGCACGCACCGATCATGGCCGAGGTCAAGGACGCGGCCGCGAAGGGCATGCCGATCCTCGGCATCTGCAACGGCTTCCAGATGCTCGTCGAGGCGCACCTGCTGCCGGGCGGCCTGATCCGCAACGCGCACCAGCAGTTCATCCGCCGCGACCAGCGCCTGCGCGTCGAGAACGCGGACACGGCGTGGACCAGCGCGTTCGAGGCGGGCCAGGAGATCGTGATCCCGCTCAAGAACGCCGACGGCGGCTACATCGCCGACGACGAGACGCTCAAGCGGATCGAGGGCGAGGGCCAGGTGGCGTTCCGCTACCTCGGAGTGAACCCGAACGGCTCGCTCGACGACATCGCGGGTCTCACCAACGAGCGCGGCAACGTCGTGGGCCTGATGCCGCACCCCGAGCACGCGGTCGAGCCGGGCTTCGGCCCGCAGACCCCCGCGGCCATGCGCTCGGGCGTCGACGGCCTCGGCTTCTTCACCAGCGCGATCTCGGCGGTCGTGGGCGCCGCCGCGTAGCCCCGCACGCCTCGCGGAGCCGCTCCCTCCCGGGGGGCGGCTTCGTCGTCTGCGCGCCGATAGGGTCGAAGCGTGAGCGATACCTCCGAGACCGTGGTCCTGTCCGTTCCCGACGCGCAGCTCGCCGACGACGTGCGCGCGCTGCTCGACCCGCAGCTGCCGATCGAGGTGATCGAGTGGGACGGCTCGGGCGACGCCCCGCGCGAGCGCATCGACATCGTCGTGCCGCCGTACATGAAGCAGGGAAAGACGCTCAAGAAGCTGTCGACGTTCGAGCACCGGCTCGTGCAGGGGCAGGCGATCGGGTACGACGGCGTCGCGGAGCGGCTGCCCTCCGGCACGGTCTACGCGAATGCGTCGTCGGTGCATGAGACCGCCACGGCGGAGCTCACGGTCGCGCTCATCCTTGCCGCCCAGCGCGAGCTGCCCCGCATGGTGCGCAACCAGGAGCGCGGCGAGTGGGAGACCTTCCAGGCCGAGGGCCTCGCCGACCGCCGCGTCGTGATGCTGGGCTTCGGCGGCGTCGCCAAGTCGATCGCCGACCGCCTGCTGCCGTTCGAGGTGGAGCTGATCCCGGTCGCGTCGCGCGCCCGCAAGGAGGAGGGCATCGAGGTCCGGCCGATCTCGGAGCTGCCCGAGCTGCTGCCGACCGCGGACATCCTGGTCATCGTCCTGCCCGGCGGCCCCGAGACGCATCACCTGATCGACGACGCCGCCCTGTCGGCCCTGCCCGACGGCACGCTGGTCGTGAACGTCGGCCGCGGGCCCATCGTCGACACGGACGCGCTGGTCGACCACGTGCGCCGCGGGCGCATCCGCGTCGCGAGCGACGTGTTCGACCCGGAGCCGCTGCCGCAGGACCACCCGCTGTGGTCGCTCCCGGGCGTGCTGATCGCCCCGCACGTGGGCGGCCGCTCGGGCGCCATGCGGCCGCGCATCGCCAAGCTGGTGGCGACGCAGGCCGAGCGGATGGCGCGCGGCGAGGAGCCGATCAACGTCGTGCTCCGCGCCTGATCTGCGGGGCTACGCGCCCCGCAGGATCTCGCGCAGCCGCATCGCGGTCGCCTCGTCGGTCGTCTCGTAGCCGCCCTCTCCCGCCGGCGCGCCGGTGCCGAGCGACACCGCGACCGCGTCCGACACGATCCCCTTCGCCGACGCGTGGATGCCGTCGACGCCGGTCGCGACGATCTCGGCGAGGTTCGACGGGTCGATGCCGCCGCCGGCCATGACCTGGATGCGGCCCGCCGCGTGGTCGGCGAGCGTGTCGAACGCGCGGTGGAACGAGACCGGCACGTCGCCCGCCGCGTCGAGCACGGGGCGCACGATCTCGGGATCCACGCGCCCGTCGCGCGTGCCGCCGATCACGATGCCGTGCGCGCCCGCGGCGACCGCACGGCGCGTGTCGGCGACCATGAGCGCGACCTCGTCGGCGTCGTACGCGAAGCCGCCCGCGCGCGGGCGCACCATGTCGAGGTCCTCGACGGCGACGACTACATCGCCACCCACATCCACGCCAGCGACCGGTTCATCACCGAGTGGCTCGAGTGACGGGGCTCAGAGGTTCTTAAGGGGGTGCATCCCGAGGCGCGTCAGGACGACGTCCTCGATCGCCTGGATCAGGTTGTACAGGATGAGCGCGGCGGCCGTGACGAGCACGATCGACGCCCACACCTCGGGGAACCGGGACTGCGAGATCGCCGGGCCGATGCCGCCGCCGATGCCGTCGCTGGTCGCGAGCCACTCGGCCAGCAGCGCGCCCGTGAGCGCGCCCGGCACCGAGATGCGGACGGCCGCGAAGAACGCCGGCAGGGACGACGGCAGGGCGACCTTGCGCAGGGCCGTGAACGCCGAGCCGCCGTACACGGCGACGAGGTCGAGCATCTGCGGCGACGCCGAGCGGAGGCCGAACACGATGTTCACGAGCGCCGGGAACAGCACGACGATGCCGCCGATCACGGCGACCGACCACAGATCCCGGCCGAAGATCAGCGTGATCACGGGCGCCATCGCGACGAGCGGCACCGAGCGCAGCAGCATCGCGAGCGGCATCAGCGCGTGCTCCACGCCGCGGTTCAGCTGGAACAGCATGGCTGCGACGAGCGCGACCACGAGCCCCGCGACGAAGCCGATCACGGCGTGACCGAGGCTCACCCAGAGCCGATCGAACAGCACGGCGCGGTTCTCGCCCGCGTCGGCGTCGGTCACGAGGTAGGCCCAGATGTCGGCGGGGCCCTTGCCGATGTAGGTGTTGACCCCGAAGGCCCACAGCGCGAGCTGCCACAGCACGGTCACGACCACGAGCGTGACCACGAGCTTCAGCAGGTCCCGGCCCAGTGCGCGGGCGGTCGCCGCGGCGGCCTGGCGGCGCAGCGAGGAGCGGATCTCGTTCGAGCTCGCCATCCTCACGCCCCCTTCGCCCACGGCGTGACCGCGCGGGCGATCAGCCCGACGATCCAGTAGCCCGCCAGCGCGACGACGCCCGACAGGATGGCCAGCGCCCACACGAGCGGCGCGTTGACGTCGACCTGGGCGATCATCATGGCCCGGCCGACGCCCATCCGGGTCTTGCCGAAGAACTCGCCGAGGACGGCGCCGAGGAACGCGGCGGGCACCGCGATCTGCAGGGCGTTCAGGATGGCCGGCAGCGCCGCGATGAGCCGCACCTTGGTGAGCTGGGTCAGCCGCGAGCCGCCGTACACCGTGACCACGTCGAGCGCGCTGCGGTCGGCGGCCTTCAGCCCGAGGAGGGCGCCCACGACCGTGGTGAAGAACACGCTGAGCGCGGCCAGGATGACCGAGTTGAGCCAGGGCTCGCCCGGCTTGGGCACGGGCACCATGACGCTCAGCAGCAGGCCGATCGCGACGATCGGGAGGCAGTACGTGATGGTCGCCAGCTGCATGACGGTGCCCTCGATGCGCGGCACGATCAGGACGAGCGCGGCGAACAGCAGCGCCAGGGCGTTGCCCCACAGGTAGCCGATGCCGGACTCGACCAGCGTGATCCCGAACTCGGGAGCGAAGTACGACCAGCCGCGCTCCGCGGCCTCGGCCACGACCTGCGCGGGGGTCGGGATCGCCTGCACGCCGGCCGGCCCGACGCTCGAGAACACCGTGGCGGCGAGCAGCCACCACAGCGCGATGATCCCGATCACGCCGGCGACGCCCCACGCCCACGCGGGCACGGGGCGCCGGTCGACGACGCGGCGGGCGTCAGTCATCCGAGCCGTCCTGGCCGCCGAACAGCAGGTCCGAGGCGTGGTCGACGTAGGCGTGGAACTCCGGCGTGCGCATCATCTCGGGCGTGCGCGGGCGCGGCAGGTCGATGTCCATGACCTCCTTGATGCGCCCCGGCCGCGGGGTCATCACCGCGACCTTGTCGCTCAGGAAGATGGCCTCCGAGATGCCGTGGGTCACCAGCAGGGTCGTCGCGGGCTTCTCGGTCCAGATGCGCAGCAGCTCGAGGTTCAGCCGCTGGCGGGTCATGTCGTCGAGCGCGCCGAACGGCTCGTCGAACAGCAGCACCTCGGGCTTCATCACGAGCGAGCGCGCGATCGAGACGCGCTGGCGCATGCCGCCCGACAGCTGCGCGGGCTTGGCGTTCTCGAAGCCCGTGAGGCCCACCAGGTCGATCAGCTCGGCGACGTACGCCTTGTCGACCGGCTTGCCCGCGACCTCGAAGGGCAGCTGGATGTTCGACTGCACGCTGCGCCACGGCAGCAGGGCCGAGTCCTGGAACGCGATGCCGAGGCTGTTGGACGCCCGCAGCTCCTTGGGCGACTTGCCGTCCACCCGCGTCGTGCCGCTCGTCGGCGACTCGAGCCCCGCCAGGATGCGCAGGATGGTCGACTTGCCGCACCCGGACGGGCCCAGCAGCGACAGGAACGTGCCCTGCTCGGTGTGGAGGTTCGCGTCCTGCAGGGCGACGACGTCGCGCCGCCCCTGCCGGAACACCTTGTTCAGTCCGCTGATGTGCAGGCCGGTGCCCAGGGTGTCCTGGGCTCCGGCCTGCGCGTCCTCAGCCGAGGACGAAGCCGTGTCGGTCACGGTCTCGATTCTCCCCCGCCTCAGCCGGCGTAGTCGACGAGCTCGGGGTTCTCGGCGTAGACCTCCTCGAGCAGGCTGAGGTCGAAGATGTCCTCGGCCGCGACCTCGATGCCGGCGCCCGCGAGGCTGTCGACCGTCGCCTGCTGCATCTCCTCCGTGATCGTGAACAGGCCGTTGGCCTCGGTGTCCTCGGTCACGATGAGCTCGAGCTGCGCGTTCATGGCCTCGAGGGTCTTGACCGGGTCGAGGTCGGTGCCGAACTCGGCGACCACGTCGTCCGCGGCCTGCTCGGGGTTCTTCACGACATCCGACCAGCCCTTGATCTCGGCGACCAGGAAGTCCTTCAGCAGCTCGCGGTTCTCGGCGAGGTACTGGTCCGTGACCGAGATCGTCTCGGCCACGAGCGGGAACCCGTTGTCGGCGAGCGGCAGGTTGGTGATCTCGTGGCCGGCCAGCTTGACCGTCAGCGCCTCGTTGGTGAGGTACGCGTAGAAGCCGTCGACCTCGCCGTTCACGAGCGGGGCCGGGTCGTACTGGACAGCGACGATCTCGAGCTCGTCCTGCGCGATGCCGTTGGCCTCGAGGAACGCGTCGAACGCGGCGCGGTTCGAGTCCTGCACGCCGATCGTCTTGCCCTTGAGGTCCTCGACCGTCGCGATGTCCGCGCCGTCCTTGAGCGAGAGCACCGTGAACGGGTTCTTCTGGAACGTGGCGCCGATCATCTTGATCGTGGCGCCGTCGTTGGCGACGGCCGAGCCGACCGCGAGCGGGTCGTTCAGCGCGACCTGGGCCGTGCCGCCCATGAGCTCCGCGACGCCGGTCGAGGGACCCTCGACGAGCGTGACCTCGTCGAAGCCCGCCTCCTCGTAGTAGCCGAACTTCTGCGCGTAGAACTCGCCGGCGAACTCCTCGTTCGAGATCCAGCTCTGCTGCACGGTGATGGCGCCGTGGCCGGCGTCCTCACCCTCGGCGGCGTCGCCGGCCGGGGCCGAGCCGCCGGCGCAGGCGGCGAGGGCCAGGGCGCCCGTGGTCAGGAGGCCGGCGGCGACGAGACCGCGGCGGAGGAAGGTGGTGCGGGTCATGTGAGAGTCTCCACTCGTGCGGGACGGGGCGCGATCCGACATCCGGGGTTCCGGGGGGTCTCGCGCCGGGAGGGTGATCGGCAGGAACGGGCCGGTCCTCCCACCGTAGGGTGCGGCGGAGCGACCAGCCGGACACCCGCGTTTCGGCGATGTAAAACATTGTGCCGTGCCCGATCCTGCGAGGTCGCAGAATGCCGGATATCCGGGCGTTCCGTGCCCGGATCGATACGGACGGGTCGGTCCGGTCGGGGTCGTCCGGATCAGGCGGTGAAGACCGCGTGCACGTCGCCGACGACCGCGCGGCCGCCGAGGTCCGTCAGCTCGAGCACGACGGCCGATCCCGCCACGACGGCGCCCAGCTCGGTGACCAGGCTCTGCGCCGCCGCGAGCGTGCCGCCGGTCGCGAGCACGTCGTCGAGGAGCAGCACGCGCTCGCCCGGGTGCAGTACGCCCGGGGCCTCGATGGTGGCCGTGCCGTACTCCAGCGCGTAGGACACCGCCGCGGCGGGGCGCGGGAGCTTGCCGGCCTTGCGGATCTGCAGCATGCCCACCCCGGCGAGCGCCGCGGCGTAGCCGGCCAGCAGGAACCCGCGGGCCTCGATGCCGGCCACGATGTCGAAGCGGCCCGCGTACGGCTCGATCAGGGCCTCGACGACGGCGCGCAGCGCGGCGCCGTCGGCCAGCATCGGCGACACGTCGCGGAAAAGCACGCCGGGCTCCGGGTAGTCGGGCGTCAGCGCGATCAGGGACTCGGCGCGGCTCAGGGCATCCACCCGTCCATCCTCCCCCATACCCTGGATGCATGACCCGACTGCAGGCCGACGCCGACGCCGCGCGGTGGGTGCCCATCACCGGCTCCCTGGGGCTGCGGGGCCGTCGGCACCGCAAGGCCGCGATCCGGATGCTCCTGGGTCACGGCAGCCGGATGATCGGCGGCCAGGGGCGCGGCAGCGGCCTGCTCGCCTGGACGATCAGCCAGGCCGCTCCCCTGCTGATGCGCCGCGCCGACGGCAAGCTGCTCGCGTGGGTGTGGAAGGACGAACCCGAGCTGCTGGTCGTCACGGCCCAGGTCCACCAGATCACCCCGCAGCTGCGCGCAGCACGCGCCATGCGGCCCATGGAATACGACGACACCGAGCCGTTCCGCGGCGCGTACCTCGGGATGGGCGAGCGCCTGGTCGTCGACGCCCCGGCGGGCGCAGGCACCCCGCCGTTCGCCGAGTACACGTGGGACACGGGCGCGCACTTCGTGACGGTCACGGCCGTGGGCGGCGACCGCGAGCGCTTCCGGACCGTCCTCGGATCGGTCGACGAGCTGGCCCGCACGGTGCGCATCGTGGACGATCTGCGCGTCGCGGAAACGCCCGGCGTGCTGCGCCTCGGCCCCGCCTGAGACCGGCTCCGGGCCCACGCTCCTCCCAGTCAGCGGAACCCCTAAGCGCACATTCCCAGCCCATGTCAAGCCCCTCAGGGGTATTCGCCTCGGCTCGTACATTGGATTCCGCGGGAGATCCCCGCAGGAAGGGAGCGCGTCATGGGCTTCATCGCATTCATCATCCTCGGTCTCATTGCCGGCGCGATCGCGAAGGCGATCCTGCCCGGACGGCAGGGTGGCGGCTGGCTCGTCACACTTCTTCTGGGTGTCGTCGGCGCCATCCTGGGAGGCTGGCTGGGTTCGGTCCTGTTCGGGGTCGGGCTGGAGAACTTCTGGGACCTCTCCACCTGGCTTCTCGCGATCGGCGGCGCGATCATCGTGCTTCTGATCTGGGGCCTGATCACGGGCCGCAGCAACCGGACGACCCGGTAACCACAGACGTCGGCCGCACCCCTCCCTCGCGTCCGACCGAAAGGGGAACATCCCTTCACGAGCCACCAGATCCCGCGCCTCGCGGGCCGGCCCCGGAGGGGATGCTTCCCGGAAAACGCAGAACGCCCGTCGCACATGCGGCGGGCGTTCCGCTATTCCGCGGGCGGCGCGATCCGCGCGGACGCCCGCGGAACGAAGCGGAGCGGCTCCTCGCGCAGCTGCGCGAGCGCGAACTCGACGGCACCGACGACCACGACGTCGCTTCCGAGCCGGCTCGCGACGAGCTCGGGCACGGGCGGGGAGAACTCATCGGCGAGCACGGCGCGGGCCCGCTCGAGGACAGGTTCGATGGCATCGGCCACGGCGCCCGCGATCACGACGCGCTCGACGTCCAGCAGGCTCGCGAGCACGACGGCGAGTCGCGCGATGCGCGCGCCGAGGCGGTCCAGGATGCGCAGCGCAACCGCGTCGCGCTCCGCCGCCGCCCGGAACACGTCCCGCGCCGTGATGCCCTCGGGAGCGAGCCGCGCGAGCGCGCCGCGCGCGCCGTCCGCGATCGCGTCGCGCGCCCAGGAGCGCGCAAGCGACGCGATGCCCTCGGCCGATCCGGCCCCTTCGACGATGTCGAGGAAGCGCATCTCGCCCGCTCCGCCGCGCGCGCCGCGGAGGAGGCGACCGTCGAGGATCACGCCCGCGCCGAGCCGCTCGCCCGACAGCACGGTCGCCACATCGCCCAGGTCCGCCGACCCCTGCGCGCGCTCGGCGACGGCGGCGAGGTTGGCGTCGTTCTCGACGACGACCGTCCCGCGCAGGGAAGCGAACCCCGGGTTCATGGTGCCCCAGAACCCGTCACCCGAAGGCGAGGAGCCGCGGGCGTCGACCGGCGCCGGGACGCCGATGACCGTCAGCAGCACGTCGCCGCCATCCAACCCCGCCTCCTCGCGCAGCTCGCGGACGAGGCTCGCCGCGAGCTCGGACCGCACCGGTCCGGACGAGGTCGGATCGAGCTGAAGCGTGCGGCGCGCGAGCGCGCGACCGCGCAGGTCGGCGACGACTCCCGTGAAGCGGTGCTCGCCTGCGTCGATCCCGACCACGGCACCGGCGCCGTCGCGCAAACGGTAGCGGCGGGCCGGACGGCCCTTGCTCGTGAGCCCCGCGGCGCGGCTGTCCTCGAGCTCCTCCAGCCAGCCGAGAGCGACGAGCTCATCGCACACACCGAGTGCGGTCGCGCGGGTCAGACCGGTCTCCGCCATGACCTCGGCGGCCGTGAACTCCGCGACGCGCAGCGCGAAGCGCACCACCGCCCCCGAGTTCATCCGCCGCAGCACCTGCGGCGAGCTCGCCGTCGCCTTCACGCCCACCTCTTGACGATATCCCCGGCCCTCGGACATACTTCCTCCAAGGTCTAAATTTATGCCCTAAATCAATCCTGTCGACGACCCGCCCCGCGCGATGCCGCGCACAGACGAAGGAGACGAAGGTGTCCTCTCCGCATCGGACCCCGCCGCCCGGCCTCAGCCGCCGGACGTTCCTGGCCGCATCCGGCGCGGCGCTCGCCATGCTCGGCCTCTCGGCATGCGCCGCCGGCCCTGCAGCCGGACGGACCACGATCACGTTCCACCAGAGCAAGCCGGAGGCGATCGGCTGGTTCCGCGACCTCGCGGCCGACTTCACGGCCTCGCAGGACCGCTGGCGCATCCTTCACGACACCGCGACCAACCTGTCCGCGAGCTTCGTGCGCAGCAATCCGCCCGACCTCGGATGCCTCAACTACAACCTGGAGATGGGGCGCTTCATGGAGCGCGGGGCGCTCAGCGATCTCGGCGACCTGCCCGAGGCGGCGACGATCCGCGACGACGTGCTCGAGCTCGCCGACTGGTACGCGACCTACGAGGGCCGCACGAGCGTCATCCCCTACTCGGTGACCGCCGCCTCGGTCATCTACAACAAGCGCATCTTCGCGGACCACGGCCTGGCCGTGCCTACCACCTGGGACGAGTTCATCGCCGTGTGCGACGCGCTGACGAACGCCGGCGTCACCCCGCTCTACAGCACCTTCCGCGACCCCTGGACGGTCGCGCAGGGCCTGTTCGACTACTCGGTGGGCGGCATGGTCGACGTGCGCGCCTTCTACGCCGCGATGACCGAGATCGGCGCCGATGTCGGCCCCGATTCCGAGGTCTCCTTCCAGCGCACCCTGCGCGAGCCGGTGGAGCGGATGATGACGATCGCGGCGTACTCGAACGACGACGCGGACAGCCGCGGCTACGGCGATGGCAACACCGCGATGGCCCAGGGCCAGGCGGCGATGTACTTCCAGGGCCCGTGGGCGTTCGGCGAAATCGAGAAGGCGGGCACGGACATCGAGCTCGGCACGTTCCCCCTCCCGATGACCGACGATCCCGCCGATCTGAAGGTGCGCGTCAACATCGACCTGTCGCTCTGGGTCCCCGAGATGGCGAGCGGCAAGGACGGGGCGCGAGCCTTCCTGCAGCACCTCATGCAGCCCGAGATCCAGGACGCCTACAACGCCGAGTTCCTCGCGTTCGGCACCACGAAGCATGCAGCACCCGTGACCGACGAGCGGATCATCGGGATGCGCGAGTACTACGACGCCGGACGCTTCTACATGGGCGCGTCGCAGTTCATCCCCCGCACCATCCCGGCCGAGAACTACCTCCAGGCGATCGTCACCGGCGCCGATCCGGAGGCGGTCCTCGCGCGGATGGACTCCGACTGGGCCCGGCTGGCGTACCGGCAGTGACCCCGACAGATTGAACGAGGACCCTTCATGTCGACCATGACCTCCACCCGCGCGGTGGTGACGGCCGGATCGGGACGGACCGTCCGCTCCGAGCGGCGACGCATCGACCCCGTGTACTACCTGTTCCTGCTGCCGTCGCTCGCGCTGTTCACGGTGGCCATCACGGTGCCGGCCGTCATCGGCATCGCCTACAGCTTCACCGACTCCATCGGCTTCGGCGACTTCGAGTGGATCGGGCTGCGCAACTACATCGCCCTGTTCCGCGACGAGGGCATCCTCGGATCCTACGGATTCACGCTCGGCTTCGCCCTCGTGACCGTGATCGTCGTCAACCTCGTGGCGTTCCTGCTGGCGCTCGGCCTGACCGCGCGCATCCGGTTCCGCACAGCGCTTCGCACCGTGTTCGTCATCCCGATGGTGATCTCGGGCATCATCATCGCGTTCGTCTTCCAGTTCCTGTTCTCGAACTCGCTCCCCGCCTTCGGCCGGGCCCTCGGCATCGAGCCGCTCGCGAGCAGCCTGCTGGCCGACCCCGATCTCGCCTGGCTGGCCGTGGTGTTCGTGACGGCGTGGCAGGCGATCCCGGGCACGATGCTGATCTACATCGCGGGCCTGCTCACGGTCCCGGGCGAGGTGTACGAAGCGGGCGCGATCGACGGCGCGACGGGCGCCCAGCGCCTGTGGCACATCACCCTGCCCCTCGTCTCGGGCTACATCGTGATCAACACGATCCTGGGCTTCAAGGGCTTCCTGAACGCGTACGACATCATCGTCGGACTCACCAACGGCGGCCCCGGCGTCGCCACCCGCAGCGTCGCCATGGCGATCTTCACCGGCTTCTCGGGAGGCGACTACGCCTACCAGATGGCGAACGCGGGCGTCTTCTTCCTGATCAGCATCGCGATCGCGGTGCTGCAGCTGCGCGCGACGCGCGGAAAGGCGGGCTTCGGATCATGACCGCGCTCGACAGCACCAGGGCCATCGTGACGGCCGAGGCGACCGCCCGGCGCCGTCGCATCGGGCAGGAGGCCGTGAACTGGCCGGCGACGATCATCCTGATCGCCTGCGCGCTCACGGTGCTCGTGCCCCTGTACGTGACCGTCACGATGTCCCTGAAGACGGGCGGCCAGGCGGTGGACGGCAACGCCTTCAGCCTGCCCGCGCCGCTCACGCTCGGCAGCTTCGTCGAGGCCTGGACGCTGACGAACTTCCCGCGAGGACTGGTCATCTCGGCGGTCATCACCGCGGTCGCGGTGAGCGGATCGATCGTCGTGTCCGCGCTGGCCTCCTACGCGATCGTGCGCAACTGGGACCGTCGCCTGTTCCGCTGGTCGTTCTTCTACCTGCTCGCGGCGATGTTCATCCCGTTCCCCGTCGTCGCTCTGCCCCAGATCCAGCTCACGGGCCTGTTCGGCCTCGACAACCCGGTCGGCGTGGCCGTCCTGCACATCGTGTTCGGACTCGCGTTCAACACGCTGCTGTTCACCGCCTACCTGCGATCGATCCCGCTCGAGCTGGAGGAGAGCATGCGGATGGACGGGGCGACCACGTGGCAGGTGTTCTGGCGGCTGATCTTCCCGCTGCTCGGGCCGATGAGCGCGACGGTCGGCATCTTCGCCTTCCTCGCGTCGTGGAACGACTTCATGATGCCGTCGCTCATCATCTCGGATCCGGAGCTGCAGACCCTCCCGGTTCTGCAGAGCATGTTCCAGACTCAGTTCAGCAACAGCTACAACGTCGCCTTCGCGTCGTATCTGATGGCGATGGCGCCGTCGATCGTCGTGTACCTCGTCGCCCAGCGGTGGGTCCTCTCCGGCCTCACCCAGGGCGCCATCAAGTGATCGCCGACCGTAAGAGGAACAAGCAGTGACCACCACCGCCACGTCCGCCGCACATCCCCACGAGCGCCCGCTCGACACCCCCGCCGACTGGTGGCGTCAGGCCGCCGTCTATCAGATCTACCCCCGGTCGTTCGCCGACGCGAACGGCGACGGGATCGGCGATCTGCGCGGCATCATCTCGCGCGTGCCGTACCTCGCCGCGCTCGGGATCGACGCTGTGTGGCTGAGCCCGTTCTACCCGTCGGCGCTCGCGGACGGCGGGTACGACGTCGCCGACTACCGCGACGTCGACCCGCGGATCGGCACGCTCGACGAGTTCGACGAGATGGTCGCGGCGCTGCACGCGGAGGACATCCGGGTCGTGGTCGACATCGTGCCGAACCACTCGTCCGACCAGCACGAGTGGTTCCAGGCGGCGCTGGCCGCCGGCCCCGGCAGCCCGGAGCGCGCCCGGTACATCTTCCGCGACGGCACGGGCCCCGGCGGCGGCGAGCCGCCCACCGACTGGGAGAGCATTTTCGGCGGCCCGGCGTGGACCCGCGTGCCGGACGGCCAGTGGTACCTGCACCTGTTCGCGCCGGAGCAGCCCGACTTCGACTGGTCGAACCACGAGGTGCGCGCCGACTTCCTGCACACGCTGCGGTTCTGGGCGGACCGCGGCGTGGACGGGTTCCGCGTCGACGTGGCGCACGCGCTCACGAAGGACCTCACGGAGCCGCTGCCGACCAAGGCGCAGCTCGAGGCCATCGCGCGCGGCGGCGACCACCCGATCTGGGACCGCGACGAGGTGCACGAGATCTATGCCGAGTGGCGCAAGGTGTTCGACTCCTACTCGCCGCCCCGCACGGCGGTCGCCGAGGCGTGGGTCGAGCGGCACCGCCGGCCCCGCTATGCCAGCCCGGAGGGCCTCGGCCAGGCCTTCGAGTTCGACCTGCTGACCGCGGAGTTCGACGCGCAGGCGTTCCGCGAGGTGGTCGACGACAGCCTCGAGCTCGCCGGCATCTCGGGGTCGTCGTCGACGTGGGTGCTGTCGAACCACGACGTGGTGCGCCATCCGACGCGCTACGGCCTGCCGCCGCTCGCCAAGCCCGTCGGCAGCACCGAGTCGGAGGACAAGCAGGGCCGCGCCTGGATCCTCGCGGGCGCGCCGGAGGAGGAGCTCGACCGCGACCTCGGGCTGCGCCGCGCCCGCGCCGCGACGCTGTTCGAGCTCGCCCTGCCCGGTTCCGCGTACCTCTACCAGGGCGAGGAGCTGGGCCTCCACGAGGTGGGCGATCTGCCCGACGAGGCGCGGCAGGATCCGACCTACTTCCGCAGCCCGGGCGTCGACAAGGGCCGGGACGGATGCCGCGTGCCGCTGCCGTGGACCACGACCGGCTCGTCGTTCGGCTTCGGCGACGACGGCGCGCACCTGCCGCAGCCCGAGTGGTTCGGCGCGTCCTCGGTCGAGGCGCAGGACGGCGATCCGGCCTCGACGCTCTCGCTGTACCGCGAGGCGCTGCGGCTGCGGCGCGCGCTGCAGGCCGCCGAGCGCCTGGAGTGGCTGGAGGAGTTCACGCGCGGCGACGTGCTGGCCTTCGCGCGGCCGAACGGCTGGATCTGCGTGACGAACTTCGGCGACGAGCCGGCGGCGCTGCCCGGCGGCGAGGTGCTGCTCAGCAGCGCGCCGCTCGACGGCGACCGCCTGCCCGGGGCCGCGACGGCCTGGCTCCGCGCGAGCTGACCCGCCGCAGCGAGAAGAGGCCCGCCGCGTCGTGATCGACGCGGCGGGCCTCTTCTCCGTCCTGATCAGCCCGCGTAGCGGAACCAGACCGTGCCGAGCGGCGGCAGCGCGACGTTCGCGTGGCCGTCCTCGGGCACCTCGACGCGACCGAGGTTGCCGACTCCCGATCCGCCGTACTGGTCGGCGTCGGTGTTGAGCACCTCGTCCCACGCGCCGAGCGAGGGGAACCGCAGGCGGTACTGGGTGTGCGGCACCGCGGAGAAGTTGCTGACGCTGACCAGCACCGAGCCGTGGCCGTCGCGGCGCGCGAACGCGTACACGCCGGCGTGCGCGTCGTCGGCCACGAGCCACTCGAAGCCGGCCGGGTCGTTGTCCAGGGTCCACAGCGCGGGGGTCTCGCGGTAGCGGGCGTTGATGTCGCGCATCGCGTGGTGCACGCCGCGGTGGTCGGGCAGGTCGAGCAGCCACCAGTCGAGCTCGCGCGACTCGGCCCACTCCGACTCCTGGCCGAACTCGCTGCCCATGAACAGCAGCTGCTTGCCGGGATGCGCCCACATGAACGCGAGGTACGCCCGCAGCGTGGCGAGCTGCCGCCAGCGGTCGCCCGGGGCCTTGCGCAGGAGCGATCCCTTGCCGTGCACGACCTCGTCGTGCGAGATCGGCAGCACGTAGTTCTCGGACCATGCGTACGTCAGCGCGAAGGTCATGTCGTGGTGGTGGTACGAGCGGTGCACGGGGTCGCGGCCGATGTAGCCGAGCGTGTCGTGCATCCAGCCCATGTTCCACTTGAACCCGAAGCCGAGGCCGCCCTGGGACGTGGGCTTCGTGACGCCGGGCCACGAGGTCGACTCCTCGGCGATGGTCACGACGCCGGGCGCGCGCTTGTAGACCGTGGCGTTCATCTCCTGCAGGAACTGCACGGCCTCGAGGTTCTCGTGGCCGCCGTGGACGTTCGGCGTCCACTCCCCCGGCTGACGCGCGTAGTCCAGGTACAGCATCGACGCGACGCCGTCCACGCGCAGTCCGTCGGCGTGGAACTCCTCGAGCCAGTACACCGCATTGGCGTACAGGAAGTTGCGCACCGGCGGGTTGCCGAAGTCGAAGATGTGGGAGCCCCACTCCTTGTGCCAGCCGCGCTGGGGATTGGGGTCCTCGTACAGCGGCGCGCCGTCGAAGCGCGCGAGCGCCCACTCGTCGGTCGCGAAGTGGCCGGGCACCCAGTCGAGGATGACGCCGATCCCGGCCTGGTGCAGCCGGTCGATCAGGTGGCGCAGGCCGTCCGGATCGCCGAAGCGGCTGTCCGCCGCGTAGTACGACGTGACGTGGTAGCCCCACGATCCGCCGAACGGGTGCTGCATCACCGGCATGAACTCCACGTGCGTGAAGCCCAGGTCCTGCACGTAGCCGACGAGCTCCTCGGCCAGCTGGGCGTACGACTTGTCGCGCCGCCACGAGCCGAGGTGCACCTCGTAGATGGACATGGGCCGGTCGGTGTGCCCGCGGCCCGCCTCGGCGGCGCGGCGCTCCAGCCACTCGTGGTCGCCCCACTGGTAGTGCGACTCGTGCACGACCGAGGCCGTCAGCGGCGGCTTCTCGGCGTACTGCGCCATCGGGTCGGCCTTCTCGCGCCACACCCCGTCGGCGCCGAGGATCTGGTACTTGTACCGGGTGCCGGCGCCCACGTCGGGGACGAACAGCTCCCAGATGCCCGAGGACCCCAGGCTGCGCATCGGGTGCTCACGGCCGTCCCAGTGGTTGAAGTCGGCCTTGACCCGCACGGCGCGGGCGCGCGGGGCCCAGACGGCGAACGCGGTGCCGGTCACATCCGGTGCGTCGCCCCAGCCCTCGTAGCGGTGGACGTGCGCGCCCAGCACGCGCCACAGCGCCTCGTGGCGCCCCTCGCCGATCAGGTGCAGGTCCATGTCGCCGAGCGTCGGCAGGAAGCGGTAGGGGTCGTCCTTCTCGTTCGTGACGCGCGACTCGCCCTCGCCGTACGAGGTGACGACCCGGTAGGGCGGGACGTCGTCGGCCGGGGCGCCGGGCGGCAGCGGCAGAGCGCCGACCCAGATGCCCTCGTGCTCGTGCTGCAGCTCGAGCTCGGCCCAGCCGTCGGGGGCCTTGCGCGTGGGCGGCGTGCGGTACTTGACCACGACCGACGACGCGAGGGGCTTCAGCACGCGGATCGTCACGGCGCCGTCGTGGGGGTGCGGACCCAGCACCGAGTGCGCGTCGTGGTGCTCGCCGGCGGCGATGGCCGCGAGCGTGGCGGTGTCGACGGGCAGGACCTGGGGGGACGTCATGATGCTCCGATCTGGGACAGCGCGGCCAGCGGGATCGCCGTCCACGACGGCCGGTTGCGCTTCTCGTACACGGCCTCGTACACGGCCTTGTCTGCCACGTACGCGTCGAGGAGGACGCCGCGCTCGCTCTCGAGGCCGGCCTCGGCGCCGAGAGCGGCGATGTAGGCCTCGAGTAAGTGGGCGCGGGCGCGCTGCGACCACTCGCGCGCGCGTTCGGCGCGCAGCGACTCCTCGCGCGGATCCCCGGGGTCGCCGGGGGTGGCGGTGGTCATCTCGACCACGCCGGGGGCGTAGTCGAACGAGCGCAGCATGCCGGCGACGTCGCGCCACGGCGAGTCCGGCAGGGCGCGCTCCGCGAACGGCCGCCCGGGCTCGCCCTCGAAGTCGACGATCTTCCACCCGTGCGAGGTCCGCAGCGTCTGGCCGAGATGCAGGTCGCCGTGCACGCGCTGCACGTCGAGGCCCTGCAGCGCGGCCACGGCGTCGTACGCCGAGCGCAGGCGCGGCGCGAACGGCTCGAGCTCAGGCACGGTGCGCAGGGCGCGATCCAGGCGTTCGGTCATGGCCCTGGCGAGGTCGGCGGCCGCCTCCGGTCCGCGCCGCTCCGCGGGGAAGCGCGCGCGCAGCATGGCGTGCACGGCGGCGAGCGCCTCGCCGAGACGCGCCGCCTCGCCGGCGAAGTCGCCGCCCGAGTCGCCGGCGCTCAGCTCGGGGTGGGCGAGCAGGGTGCGGACGCTGCCGGTCGCGAGCTCGAAGCCGTCGGTCGCCGTGCGGAGGAACCGCTGCAGCATGGCCAGCTGCAGCACCTCGCGCGGCTCCTCCTCACCCAGCTCGACCTCGATCCAGCCGTACAGGTCGGCGATCTGCTCGGAGCCGCCCTGGGTGAGCTCGGCATGGATCTCGATGTCCGGGTTCACGCCCGGGGTGACCTTGCGGAACAGCTTCATGATCGCGGTCTCGTCGAACTTGACCGACGAGTTCGACTGCTCGCCCGTCAGCGGCGCCGACCGCAGCGCGGGATCCAGCGGCTCGGTGCCCAGCACGCGCCGGAACCGCAGGCCGCCCGCGTCCGCCCATCCGGACTCCTCGGCCGACGTGAACCCGCGCAGCCACAGGGCCATCGCGTCCCGGTCGTGCACGGCGTCGTACAGATGCCGTGCGCGGCCGTCCACCTCGATCGTGCCGACGTGGGCGTGCGCGATCCGCTCCTCCGGGTGCTCGTGGGCCGCGAGGGGCACCTGGTACAGCTCGGTGCCGCCCTCCTCGTCGGAGTAGTCGACCGTGACCAGGTAGACGGTCGCGGACGGCCCGTGCTCGGCGGGCGCCAGCTCGGCGAGGGGCCGCACGCCGGACACCCGGAACGGGCGCCCCTTGCCGCCGAACCACCGGGTGCGCACGAGGTAGCCCTCGAGCATCTCGGCGTCGGGCGTCGCGCCGGATGACTGGTTGTCGCTCACAGCAGCCCCACCTCCTCCGACTCGTCCGCCGGCGCGTGCAGCTGGAACCAGAAGAAGCTGTGCCCGCCGAGGGTCAGCAGGTAGGGCAGCTCGCCGATCTGGGGGAACGGCACGCCGCCGAGCAGCTCGACCGGCACCATCCCCTCGAATCGGCGCAGGTCCAGCTCGACCGGCTGCGGGAACTGCGACAGGTTGTTGACGCAGATGATCACGTCGACGCTGCCGTCGGCGTTGGTGTGCTCGCGCGAGTACGACAGCACGGCCGGGTTGGAGCCGCCGAGGTCGTTGAAGCTCCCCAGGCCGAAGGCCGGATGCCGCTTGCGCGTCTGGATCATCTGGCGCGTCCAGTGCAGCAGCGACGAGCGGTCCTCCTGCTGCGCCTCGACGTTGACCGCCAGGTAGCCGTACACGGGGTCCTGGACCAGCGGCAGCGACAGCTTTCCCGGGTTCGCGGTCGAGAAGCCGGCGTTGCGGTCCATGGTCCACTGCATGGGCGTGCGCACGCCGTCGCGGTCGCCGAGCCAGATGTTGTCGCCCATCCCGATCTCGTCGCCGTAGTACAGCACCGGGGATCCGGGCAGCGACAGCAGCAGCGCCGTGAACAGCTCGATCTGGTCGACGTCGTTCTCGAGGAGCGGGGCCAGGCGGCGGCGGATGCCGATGTTGGCCTTCATCCGCGGGTCGCGGGCGTACTCGGCCCACATGTAGTCGCGGTCCTCGTCCGTGACCATCTCGAGCGTGAGCTCGTCGTGGTTGCGCAGGAAGATGCCCCACTGGCATCCGGACGGGATGGGCGGCGTCTGGGCCAGGATCTCGCTGATGGGGTACCGCGACTCCCGCCGCACCGCCATGAAGATCCGCGGCATCACCGGGAAGTGGAAGCACATGTGGCACTCGTCGCCACCCGACTCGAAGTCGCCGAAGTAGTCGACCACATCCGCGGGCCACTGGTTCGCCTCGGCGAGCAGCACGCGCCCCGGGTACTCCTGGTCGACGATCCGCCGGACCTTCCGGAGGAACTCGTGCGTCTCGGGCAGGTTCTCGCCGTTGGTGCCGGGCCGCTCGTAGAGGTACGGCACGGCGTCCAGGCGGAAGCCGTCCAGGCCCATGTCGAGCCAGAAGCGGAGCGCATCCAGGATCGCCTCGTGCACCTTCGGGTTGTCGAAGTTGAGGTCGGGCTGGTGCGAGAAGAACCGGTGCCAGAAGTACTGCTGGCGCACCGGGTCCCACGTCCAGTTGCTCGGCTCCGTGTCGACGAAGATGATCCGCGCGTCCTGGTACAGCTCGTCGGTGTCGCTCCACACGTAGAAGTCGCCGTACGGCCCGTCGGGGTCGCGCCGGCTCTCCTGGAACCACGGATGCTCGTCGCTCGTGTGGTTCATGACGAAGTCGATGATGACCTTGATGCCGCGCTCGTGCGCCGCGTTCAGCAGCGCCTGGAAGTCCTCGGTCGTGCCGAGGTCGGGCTGCACGCCCGTGTAGTCGGCCACGTCATAGCCGCCGTCGCGCAGCGGCGACGGGAAGAAGGGCGGCAGCCACAGGCAGTCGACGCCGAGCCACTGCAGGTAGTCGAGCTTCTCGATCAGGCCCCGGAAGTCGCCGATGCCGTCGCCGTCGCCGTCCTTGAACGAGCGCACCAGCACCTCGTAGAAGACCGCGGTCTTGAACCACTCGGGCTCGGCGCTGCCCGGCGTGTCCGGGAACGGCTCCTGCGTGAGGATCGGGATGGAGGTCGTGATGGGGGCGGGCTCGGAGGCGGCCGTCATCAGATCCTCCTCACGGTGAGGATGTGCGCGACGTCGCCCGACGGGTCGAGACGCACATAGTTGTCGGAGCCCCAGATCCACTCGGCGCCCGTGAGCTCGTCGTGCACCAGGTAGCGCTCGGGCAGGCCCGCAGCCTCGAGGTCGAGGTGGACGGTGGTCTCGCGCGCGCCGTGCGGGTCGAGGTTGATGACCACGATGACCGTGTCGTCGCCGTGCGTCTTCGAGAAGCACAGCATGTGGTCGTCGTCGGTCGCGTGCACCACGAGGTTGCGCAGCAGGCCGAGCGCCGGGTGGGCGCGGCGCAGCTCGTTGAGCTTGCCGATGTACGGCATCAGCGTCCTGCCCGACGCCTCGGCGGCGGCCCAGTCGCGCACCCGGACCTGGTACTTCTCGCTGTCGAGGTACTCCTCGCTGCCGGGCTTGACGGCCACGTGCTCGAACAGCTCGTAGCCGGCGTACATGCCCCACGACGGGGTGGCCAGCGCCGCGAGCGTGGCGCGGATCGCGAACATCGCGGGCCCGCCGTACTGGAGGGTCGCGTGCAGGATGTCGGGGGTGTTCACCCAGAAGTTCGGGCGCATGAGGTGGTCGCTCTCGCTCGACACCTCGCGCAGGTAGTCCTCGATCTCCTCCTTGGCCACGCGCCACGTGAAGTACGTGTACGACTGGTGGAAGCCCACGGCGCCCAGCGTGTGCATCATGGCGGGCCGCGTGAACGCCTCGGACAGGAAGATCACGTCGGGGTCCGTCTCGCGGATGCGGTGGAGCAGCTGCTCCCAGAACATGACCGGCTTGGTGTGCGGGTTGTCGACGCGGAACAGGCGCACGCCGTGCGACATCCACAGGCGCACCACGCGCTCGACCTCGGTGAGGATGCCGTCGAAGTCGTCGTCGAAGTAGATCGGGTAGATGTCCTGGTACTTCTTCGGCGGGTTCTCCGCATAGGCGATGGAGCCGTCCGCGCGGTGCCGGAAGAACGACGGGTGCTCGGTCACCCAGGGGTGATCGGGGGCCGCCTGGAGCGCGAGGTCGAGCGCGACCTCGATCCCGAGCTTCTCCGCCCGCGCCACGAAGCGGTCGAAGTCGGCGAACGTGCCGAGATCCGGGTGGATCGCGTCGTGGCCGCCGTGCTTCGAGCCGATCGCCCACGGCGAGCCGGGGTCCCTCGGGCCGGGCGTGAGGGTGTTGTTGGGTCCCTTGCGGTTGACCTCGCCGATCGGGTGGATGGGCGGCAGGTACAGCACGTCGAAGCCCATGGCCGCGACCCGGTCGAGGCTCTTCACGGCCGTCTTGAACGTGCCGCTGATCACGCGCCCGTTGCGCTTGTCGATCCGTGCGCCCTCGGACCGCGGGAAGAACTCGTACCACGCGCCCGTGAGGGCGCGGCGGCGGTCGGCGTACAGCGGGTACGGCCCTGACACCGTGACCAGGTCGCGCAGCGGGTGCCGGCGGAAGACCTCCTGGGTCTCGGGCCCCTCCAGCACCGCGAGGCGCGCCTCGACCGGCCGGACCTCGTCGGTCGCCGCGTCGAGCGCCGCGGTGAGCGCGGCCTCGTCGTCGGCCGTGAGCGGGTCGGTCGCCTCGGCGCGGATCCGCTCGACCAGGAGCTTCGCCTCGAGGAACATCAGCTCGACGTCGACGCCGGCGCGGATCTTGATGCCCGCGTCGTGATTCCACGTGGCCAGCGGATCGGAGAACCCGCGCACCTCGAACGACCAGTCGCCCTCGGCGTCGGGCGTGAGCCACGCCTCGTAGCGGTCGGTCCCCTTGACCAGCTCCCGCATCCGGACCGGCGGCCTTCGCTGCCCGTCCGGCCCGATCAGCAGCGCCTCGGCGCCCAGCTTGTCGTGCCCCTCGCGGAACACGGTCGCACGCACCGGCAGGGGCTCGCCGACCGTCGCCTTCGCGGGTCGCGCGCCGCCGTGGACGACGGGGTGGACATCGATGACGGGAATGCGTCCGACCATGTGCCCAACTTGTCACAAGCGCTGGCTCGGAGCCACTTCCGTGACGTCCCTTGCGCGTTTCGATCACCTCGGTGTAACGCCGCTGCACGGAATGCCGACGCCCGTTCACGTCGATGTCACCGACCGCGCGCGGTGGCGCCGCTGAGGGGCAGTACCGTATGCGCATGCGCGCCATCCGCCGATTCACCGTCCGACCCGTCCTGCCCGAGCCGCTGGCCGCGCTCGGCGAGCTCGCCGGCAACCTGCGCTGGTGCTGGCACCTGGAGACCCAGGACGTGTTCGCGCACGTGGACGCCGAGGTCTGGCGTCGCACCCAGGACCCGGTCCGCGTTCTCGGATCGGTCACGAACGCCCGGCTCGACGAGCTCGCGCAGGACGGCGCCTTCCTCGAGCGCCTCGGCCGCGTGCGCGACGACCTGCGCGCCTACCTCGCCGACGACCTCTGGTACCAGCGGAGCGTGCCCCAGGGCCCGCGCGCGATCGCGTACTTCTCGCCGGAGTTCGGCATCGCGGCCGCGCTGCCGCAGTACTCCGGCGGCCTGGGGATCCTGGCCGGCGACCACCTGAAGGCGGCGAGCGACCTGGGCGTGCCCGTGATCGGCGTCGGCCTGCTGTACCGGCACGGCTATTTCACGCAGTCGCTCTCGCGCGAGGGATGGCAGCAGGAGTCCTACCCGGTGCTCGACCCCGACGAGATGCCGATCACGGCCCTGCGGGAGGACGACGGCTCCCCCGCCATGATCTCGGTCGCGATGCCCGGCGGCCCCGACCTGCGCGCCCGGATCTGGGTCGCGCGGGTCGGCCGCGTGCCCCTCCTGATGCTCGACACCGACGTCGACCAGAACCCCGAGCACTTCAGCGACGTCACCGACCGCCTCTACGGCGGCGGCAGCGAGCACCGGCTGCGCCAGGAGATCCTGCTCGGCGTCGGCGGCGTGCGCGCGCTGCGCGTGTTCAGCCGCATCACGGGCGCACCGGTGCCGGAGGTGTACCACACCAACGAGGGCCACGCCGGGTTCCAGGGCCTGGAGCGCATCCGGGAGCTCACGACCGCGGCGGACGCCGGCGGGCCGGGCCTCGGCTTCGACGACGCGCTCGAGATGGCGCGCGCCTCGACGGTGTTCACGACGCACACCCCGGTGCCCGCCGGCATCGACCGCTTCACCCGCACGCTGATCGAGCAGTACTTCGCGGCCGAGGGCGGCGTGCTGCCGGGGGTCCCCACCGACCGGGTGCTCTCGCTCGGCGCCGAGGACTACGAGGGCGGCGACCCCGGCATGTTCAACATGGCCGTGATGGGCTTCCGCCTCGGCCAGCGCGCCAACGGCGTCTCGCAGCTGCACGGCCACGTCAGCCGCGGCATGTTCAACGGCCTGTGGCCCGCGTTCGACGAGGCCGAGGTCCCGATCGGCTCCATCACGAACGGCGTGCACTCGCCCACGTGGGTCGCGCGCGAGTTCCGCGAGCTCATCGCCGAGGTGGGCGCCGACCTCGACGGCGACCCGGCCGAGTTCGCGCGCGCGATCGACGACGTGCCGTTCGCGCGCGTCTGGGGGATCAAGCGGCAGCTGCGCGAGCGGCTCGTGCAGGACGCCCGTGCGCGCCTGCGCGACGCGTGGCGCCGCCGCGGCGCGGTCGAGGCGGAGCTCGGCTGGATCGACGACGTGCTCTCGCCCGACGTGCTGACGATCGGCTTCGCCCGCCGCGTGCCGTCGTACAAGCGGCTCACCCTGATGCTGCGCGACCCGCACCGCCTGAAGAGCCTGCTGCTGGATCCCGACCGCCCGATCCAGCTCGTGATCGCGGGCAAGGCGCACCCCGCCGACGACGGCGGCAAGAAGCTGATCCAGGAGCTGGTGAAGTTCGCGGACGACCCCGAGGTGCGGCACCGCATCGTGTTCCTGCCGAACTACGACATCGCCATGGCGCAGCAGCTCTATCCGGGCTGCGACGTCTGGCTGAACAACCCGCTCCGCCCGTACGAGGCGTGCGGCACGAGCGGCATGAAGGCCGCGCTCAACGGCGGACTCAACCTCTCGATCCTCGACGGGTGGTGGGACGAGTGGTTCGACGGCGAGAACGGCTGGGCCATCCCCTCCGCCGACGGCGTCGACGACCCGGACAAGCGAGACGACCTCGAGGCGGCGGCGCTGTACGACCTGCTCGAGCGCGAGATCGCCCCGCGGTTCTACGACCGCAGCGGCGAGGGCGTGCCGGTGCGCTGGATGGAGATGATGCGCCACACGCTCGAGTCGCTCGGGCCGAAGGTGCTCGCGACGCGCATGGTGCGCGACTACGTGGGGCAGCTCTACGCCCCCGCGGCCACCGCGGCGCGCGCGCTCGACGGCGACTACTCGGGCGCGGTCGAGCTCGCGGCGTGGAAGCGGCGCGTGCGTGCGGCGTGGGGCGGCGTGCGCGTCGAGCACGTCGAGTCCAGCGGCGTGGACGAGCTCGCCGAGGTGGGCGCGGAGCTCTCGGTCAGCGCGCACGTCGCGCTCGGCGGCCTCACCCCCGACGACGTCGAGGTGCAGCTCGTGTACGGCCGCGCCGAGGGCGACGACCAGCTCTCGTCGGTGCAGGCGGCTCCGCTGAGCCCGCGCGACGCGTTCTCCGGCGGCCGCACCGCGTTCGCGGGAGCCGTGCGTCTGGACCGCGCGGGCCCCTTCGGCTACACCGTGCGCGTCGTCCCCCGCCACGAGCGCCTGGCCTCCACGGCCGAGCTCGGGCTCGCCGCCCTGGCGTAGGGCGCGCGAGGGGGCTCGGCGCGTTTCGTCTCCGCTTCGCTCCGCTCAACGACCGGATGTCCCCCGGTCGTTGAGCGGAGCGAGCGCCAGCGAGCGGAGACGAAACGCCTGAAGCGCCCCTCGGCTCAGGCGGACTCGAGCACGACGACCGAGCGCGCCCCGATGCGGAACGTGCCGCCGGCGGGGTACACCGCCCCGACCGCGATCTCCGGGTCGGTCGACAGCGCCACGCGCCCCGCGGGCTCCCACTCCTGCATCGCGAGCGTGATGTCCACCGCGTGATCCGCCGCGTTGAACCACAGCAGGAAGGACGCGTCCATCTGCTGCTCGCCGCGGGGCCCCGGCTCGCGCAGCGGCTTGCCGGACAGGAACATCCCGATCGTGCGGAGGTGGTGTTCGTGCCAGTCGGCGCTGCGCATCACGCGCCCGTCCGGGTGCATCCAGGCCAGGTCGTTCGGGCCGTCCTTGATGATGGGCCGCCCCTCGAACCAGTGGCGCTGCCTCAGGGCGGGGTGCTCGCGCCGCAGCTTGAGCGCGGCCTTCGTGATCTCGTACACGTCGAGCCACGCGTCGTCCGGCCGCCAGTCGACCCACGAGATCTCGTTGTCCTGGCAGTAGGCGTTGTTGTTGCCGCCCTGCGTGCGACCGCGCTCGTCGCCCGCCGTGAGCATGGGCACGCCGTTGGACAGGCACAGCGTCACCATGAGGTTCGCGGCCTGGCGGCGGCGCAGGGCCAGGATGTCCGGGTCGTCGGTCTCGCCCTCGACGCCGTGGTTCCACGACCGGTTGTTGTCGGTCCCGTCGCGGTTGTCCTCGCCGTTGGCCTCGTTGTGCTTGTGGTCGTACGAGACCAGGTCGCGCACCGTGAAGCCGTCGTGGGCCGTGATGAAGTTCACCGAGTTGTACGCCGAACGGCCGTCGTCCGCGTACAGGTCGCTGGATCCGGCGAGACGGGTCGCGACGTCGCGGATGGGCGCGTGCCCGCGCCAGTAGTCGCGGATCGTGTCGCGGTACTTGTCGTTCCACTCGACCCACGGCGGCGGCATCTTGCCGACCAGGTAGCCGTCCATCGAGGTGTCCCACGGCTCGGCGATCAGCTTGACGTGACGCAGGATCGGATCCTGGTCGATCGCGATGAGCAGCGCGTTCTGGAAGTCGACGTCGTAGCCCGTGCGGGTCAGCGCCGACATCAGGTCGAAGCGGAAGCCGTCGACGTGCATCTCGGTCACCCAGTACCGCAGGGAGTCCAGGATGAGGCGCAGCGCGAGCGGGTTCCAGGTGTTCACCGTGTTGCCGCAGCCGGTGACGTCCCAGTACCGGTCGTCGAAGCCGCCGTCCTCGGCGATCACGCGCTTGTAGAAGCCGCGGTCGTCGAAGCCCCGGAACGACAGCGTCGGGCCGTTGGGCCCGGCCTCGGCGGTGTGGTTGTAGACCACGTCGAGGATGACCTCGATGCCCGCCCGGTGCAGCGACTTGACCATGTGCTTGAACTCGGCGACCTGCTGCCCGCGGTCGCCGGACGAGCTGTACGACGCATCGGGGGCGAAGTAGCACAGGGTGTTGTAACCCCAGTAGTTCACGACCCCGCGCTCGAGCAGGGCCGGCTCGGAGAAGAACTGCTGCACCGGCAGCAGCTCGACCGCCGTGATGCCGAGGTCGCGCAGGTACTCGACCACGGCGGGCTCGGCGAGGCCCGCGTACGTGCCGCGCAGGTGCTCCGGGATCCGGTCGTGCAGCTTGGTGAAGCCCTTGACGTGCAGCTCGTAGATGACCGTGTCGCGCCAGCGGCGCTTCATCGGCGTGTCGCCCTCCCAGTCGAACGACGGGTCCACCACCACGCTGCGCCCGGTGTATCCGGCGGAGTCCGTGTCGTCGCGCACGGCCGGATCGTCCTCGCGCGCTCCGTAGATCGGCTGCTCGGCGATGATCGTGCCGCTCGTCGCGAGCCCGTACGGGTCGAGCAGGAGCTTGTGGGGGTTGAACCGGAAGCCGTTGGCGGGATCCCACGGGCCGTCGACCCGGTAGCCGTACCGCTGGCCGGGCGCGATGTCCGGGAGGGCGCCGTGCCAGATGCCCTGCGAATGCTCGGTGAGCTCGTACTGACGCTCCGAGCCGTCATCGCCGAACAGGCACAGCGTCACGCTGGAGGCGTTCGGCGAGTACACCGCGAAGTTCGTGGAGTCGGGCGTCCACGTCGCGCCGAGCGGCCAGTTCCGGCCGGGCCAGACCTTAGCGGCCTGGCCCCAGCTCGTCCAGGTCTGAGGGCTCATTCCGCCCATTCTGCCCGCTCAGTGGAACCGCTCTCGCCACCGGCGCGCGAGATGCCGTCATCCGGCCGGCGCGGCGCCTCAGTTCTGCGGCGGGTGCCACAGCACGAGCTCGGCGCTGCGACGCACGCGCGTCCCCGCCCGCAGCGTCACGACCGACCCGGTCGACCCCGCGGCGAACACGCGCGCCCCGGGCCGGCTCTCGATCTCGGCGCGCAGGCGGTGCTCGAGCTCGGCGACGCGGCGGCGCAGATCGCGCACCTCGTCCTCGAGGTCGAGCACGCGCGCGATAGCCGCGAGGCTCATCCCCTCGCCCGACAGCTTGGCGACCTCGCGCAGCTGCTGGATGTTCCGCGCCGAGTACCGGCGCGACCCGCCGCGCGTGCGGCCGGGGACGACGAGCCCGATGCGGTCGTACTGCCGCAGCGTCTGGGGGTGCATCCCCGCCAGCTCCGCGGCGACGGCGATCGCGAAGACGGGCGCGTCCTCATCCACGTCGTACGTGTCGCTCATCCGTCCCACCTCCTCGCTGTCCTCGCCGTGTCTCACTTCGTGCCGGAATCCGGGCCGGATTCCGGCACGAAGTGAGACATCCTCCTCAGGCTATGAGCCCTGTGCCTTGGCCATGATCTCGGCGCGCGGGTTGCCCTGCGGGCCGACCTCGACGAAGCGCTCGAGCGCCTCGCGCGCGGCGTCGTCGAGGTGCGAGGGCACCACGACCTGGAGCTCGGCGAGCAGGTCGCCGGTGCCCTTCTGCGTCGTGATCCCCCGACCCTTGACGCGCAGCACGCGCCCCGACGGGGTGCCGGGGGCGACGCGCAGCTTGACCGGCTCGCCGCCGAGCGTCGGCACCTCGATCGTCGCCCCGAGGGCGGCCTCCGCAAACGTCACCGGCACCACGACGCGGAGGTTGAGGCCCTCGCGCGTGAACACCGGATGCGGCCGCACCGCGACCTCGACGACGATGTCGCCGTTCTCGCCGCCGTCGGGCGACGGGCGCCCCTTGCCGCGCAGGCGGATCTTCTGCCCGTCCGCGACGCCGGCCGGGATCTTGATCTTGAACGGCTTGCCGTCCTCGCTCTGCAGCGTGATCGTCTCGCCCTTGGCCGCGGTGATGAAGTCGATCGTGGTGCGCGCGCGGACGTCGGCGCCCTTGTGAGGCCCGCCGTAGCCGCGGAAGCCTCCCGAGGGCTGGCCGAATCCGCCCGTGCCGAACCGGCCGCCGCCGCCCTGGTTGAACATCGCGAAGATGTCGTCGAAGTCGGCGGCCGACCCGCGGTTCTGCGTGAACATGCTGAACACATCGTCGAAGCCGCCGGCCGAGCCGCCGCCCGCCGTGAAGCGCGCGCCCGAGCCCATGGCGCGGATCTGGTCGTACTCCTCGCGCTGGGCCGGGTCGGACAGCACCGAGTACGCCTCGCTGATCTCCTTGAACTTCGCCTCGGCGGCGGTGTCGCCGGGCTTGGAGTCCGGGTGATACTGCCGCGCGAGCTTGCGGTAGACCTTCTTCAGCTCGGCGGCGCTGACGTCCTTCGACACCCCCAGGACCTTGTAGAAGTCCTTCTCGAACCAGTCCTGACTGGCCATCGGCGCCTCGCTTACTCTGCCGGCACCGCGACGACGACCTTCGCCGGACGCAGTTCGACGTCGCCCAGGCGGTAGCCGACCTCGACGACCTCGAGCACGGTGGTCTCGGTCGCGCCGGGCGTCGGCTGCTGGAAGATCGCCTCGTGGTGCTGCGGGTCGAACGCCTCGCCGGCCTCGCCGAACGCGACCACGCCGAGGCGCTCGGCCACGCCGCGCACCTTCTCGGCGATCGCGGCGAAGGGCGTGCCCTCCGCGAGGTCGCCGTGCTTCTCGGCGCGGGCGAGGTCGTCGAGCACGGGCAGCAGGCCGCGGGCGGCCTCACCCTTGGCGCGGGCGACCTCGACGTGGCGCTGGTCCTCGGTGCGACGCCGGTAGTTCGCGTACTCCGCCTGGAGGCGCTTCAGGTCGTGCAGCAGCTGCGTCTCGTAGTCGCTCTTCTCCTGCTCGGCCGCCTCCTCCAGCTGGTCGGCGTTCAGGATGTCGTCGACGGTGAGCTCGAACTCGGCCGTCTCATCCGCGGTCGGCTCGGCACCGGCATCCGGGGTCTCCTCGGAGACCAGCTCCTCCTGCGCCTCGGGGGCGGCGGCGTCCTGCGCCTCCGCCCCCTCGGCTGCGGGCCGGACCTCGTCGCCGTCGTTCTCGGGCTTGCGGTCCTTGTCGCTCATCAGGCCTTCTTGTCCTCGTCGTCCTCGACCACCTCGGCGTCGATGACGTCCTCGTCGGCGGCGGGCTGCTCACCGGCGGGGGCGTCGCCCGCGGGCGCGGCCTGCTCGGCCTGCGCCTGCGCGTAGATCGCCTCGCCGAGCTTGGTCTGGCTCTGGTTCAGCTTGTCGTACGCGGTCTTCACGGCCTCGTCGTCGTCGCCGGCGAGGGCCTTCTTGAGCTCGTCGACGTCGGCCTGGACCGACTCCTTGACGTCGGCCGGGAGCTTGTCCTCGTTGTCCTTGATCAGCTTCTCGATCGAGTACGAGAGCGTCTCGGCCTGGTTGCGGGTCTCGGCGGCCTCGCGGCGCTTCCTGTCCTCGGCAGCGTGCTCCTCGGCCTCGCGGACCATGCGCTCGATGTCCTCCTTGGGCAGCGACGAGCCACCCGTGATGGTCATCGACTGCTCCTTGCCGGTGCCCTTGTCCTTGGCCGACACGTGCACGATGCCGTTCGCGTCGATGTCGAACGTGACCTCGATCTGCGGCACGCCGCGCGGCGCGGGCGCGATGTCGGTCAGGTCGAACGTGCCGAGCGGCTTGTTGTCGCGCGTGAACTCGCGCTCGCCCTGGAACACCTGGATCGACACCGACGGCTGGTTGTCGTCGGCCGTGGTGAAGGTCTCGCTGCGCTTGGTCGGGATGGCCGTGTTGCGCTCGATGAGCTTGGTCATGATGCCGCCCTTGGTCTCGATGCCGAGGCTCAGGGGGGTGACGTCGATCAGCAGCACGTCCTTGCGCTCGCCCTTGAGGACGCCGGCCTGCAGGGCGGCGCCGACGGCGACGACCTCGTCCGGGTTCACGCCCTTGTTGGGCTCCTTGCCGGTCTCGCGCTTGACGAGGTCGCTCACGGCGGGCATGCGGGTCGAGCCACCGACGAGGACCACGTGCGCGATGTCGGACACCTTGATGCCGGCCTCGCGGATGACGTCCTCGAACGGCTTGACGGTGCGCTCGAGCAGGTCCTTCGTGAGCTCCTCGAACTTGGCGCGCGTGAGGGTCTCGGACAGCGAGACGGGGCCCGACTCGGTGAGCGACAGGTAGGGCAGGTTGATGCTGGTCGAGGTCGAGCTCGACAGCTCCTTCTTGGCCTGCTCCGCGGCCTCCTTGAGGCGCTGCAGCGCGATCTTGTCGCCCGAGACGTCCACGCCCGTGGTGGCCTTGAACTGCTGGATCAGCCAGTCGACGATCCGCTGGTCCCAGTCGTCGCCGCCGAGGCGGTTGTCGCCGGCGGTCGCGCGCACCTGGATGGTCGAGAAGTCGTCGTCCTTGCCCACCTCGAGGAGGGACACGTCGAACGTGCCGCCGCCGAGGTCGAAGACGAGGATGAGCTCGTCCTCCTTGCCCTTGTCGAGGCCGTAGGCCAGGGCGGCCGCGGTGGGCTCGTTGATGATGCGCAGCACGTTGAGGCCGGCGATCTCGCCCGCCTCCTTGGTGGCCTGGCGCTCGGCGTCGTTGAAGTACGCCGGGACGGTGATGACGGCGTCCGTCACGGTGTCGCCGAGGTACTGCTCGGCGTCGCGCTTGAGCTTCATCAGGATGCGCGCCGAGATCTCCTGCGGCGTGTACTTCTTGCCGTCGACCTCGAAGGTCCAGTCGGTGCCGATGTGGCGCTTGACCGAGGCGATCGTGCGGTCGACGTTCGTGACGGCCTGGCGCTTGGCGGTCTCGCCGACCAGCACCTCGCCGTCCTTGGTGAACGCGACGACCGAAGGGGTCGTGCGGAAGCCCTCGGCGTTCGCGATGACCTTCGGCTCACCGCCCTCGAGGACGCTCACGACCGAGTTGGTCGTTCCGAGGTCGATACCCACAGCACGTGCCATGTTGTTCTCCTTTCTGCTGGACAGCCGGTAAGCCTGCACGCGATCTTGAGCCGCGCTGGCTCAACTGTACTGCGGGCCGCTCGGGCTGTCAAACAAAGTTGATACACCTCCGCTCAACTTCGGCCGACCGCGTGGCGGTACCGTCCGTTCACCGCGCGGTCCTACGCTCCACTCATGACGTCCGACCCGTCCCCCGTCACCCCGCCGCCGACAGCGGACAGCGGCGCCGTGCCCGTTATGGGCCTCGACCTGCGCGAGGGACGCCCCGCGCCGAAGCGCCAGGTCTACTCGTGGGCGCTGTGGGACTGGGCGACGCAGCCGTTCAACACGGTCATCCTGACGTTCATCTACACCGCGCTGTTCCTCACGACCGACGCGTTCCTCCCCGCCGGCCTGCAGTCGCTGCCCGACGGGGACCCCGCGAAGACGGCGGGGCTCGCCGACCTGGCATCGGGCCTCGGCTGGGGCGGCACGATCGCGGGCCTGGCGATCCTCGCGGTCGCGCCGGTGCTCGGCCAGCGCGCCGACGCGGCGGGCCGGCAGAAGCTGTGGCTGGGGATCGGCACGGGCGCGCTGATCGCGTGCATGCTCGGCCTGTGGTTCGTCGAGCCCACGCCCGCGCTGTTCTGGCTGGGCGTCGCGCTCATCTCGGCCGCCACGGTGTTCGGCGAGATCGCGGCGGTCAACTCGAACGCCATGCTGATCGGCATCGCGACCCCGAAGACCATCGGCCGCATCTCCGGGCTCGGATGGGGCTTCGGCTACCTGGGTGGCATCGTCGCGCTGGTGCTGGTCGTGGTGTTCTACTCCGCCGACTGGTTCGGGCTCTCCGAGGAGGGCGGCCTGCCGTTCCGGATCATCGCGGTCGGCTGCGCACTGTGGGCCCTTGTCTTCTCGATCCCGATCTTCCTCGCCGTGCCAGAGCCGTCCCGTGGGCGCCCCGAGCGACGGGTCGGGTTCTTCGCCTCCTACCGCCTGCTGGTCCGCGACGTCGCCGGCCTGTTCCGGAACCCCGAGACGCGGCACACCGGGTGGTTCCTGCTGGCGAGCGCGGTGTTCCGCGACGGCCTGGGCGGCGTGTTCGCGTTCGGCGCCGTGATCGCGGCCCAGGTGTTCGGGTTCGAGTTCCTGGATCTGGTGATCTTCGGCATCGCCGCGAACCTGATCGCGGGTGTCTCGACGATCGTCGCCGGGCGCTGGGACGACCGCTTCGGCGCCAAGACGGTCATCGTGTTCGCCCTGTCGGCCATGGTGGTCGCGGGCCTCGCCGTGTTCTTCCTGGTCGACCTCGGCACGATCGTGTTCTGGATCGGCGGGCTCATCCTGTGCGCGTTCGTCGGACCCGCGCAGGCGGCGTCGCGATCGTTCCTCGCCCGCGTCACGCCCGCGGGCCGCGAGGGCGAGATCTTCGGCCTCTACGCCACCACCGGCCGCGCCGCGAGCTGGATGGCCTCGGCGATGTGGTCGATCCTGATCGTCGCCGGCGGAGCGACGTCGTTCGGCATCCTGGGCATCATCCTGGTGCTGCTGGCGGGCCTGCTGCTCCTGCTGCCGGTCAAGCCCGTGCGCTGATCAGCGGGGCCAGGCGTCGGCGAGGCGCCCGAGGAGGGCGGCGAGCTGCGCGCGCTCCTCGGGGGCGAAGCCCGCGAGCGCGCGCTCGACGGCCTCGACGCGCGCGCCGGTGGACTGCGCGACCGTCGCGCGGCCCGCGTCCGTGAGGGCGATGAGGGTGCGGCGCGCGTCGGCCGGATCGGCTTCGCGGCGCGCCTCGCCCGCATGCACGACCGCCTGGACGAGGCGGCTCGCGCGCGGCTGATCCACCCCCAGGCGCTCGCCGATCTCGCCGACCGACAGCGGCGCCTCCGCCGACGCGAGCGTCTCGAGCAGCCGGATCCGCGCCGCGCCGCGACCGAAGGGACCGCCTGCTGAGCGGCGCTTTCGGCATGGCGGATGGGAACCGCTCCCCATCCGCCATACCGATCTACTTCTCCGAAATGACTTCCTGTGAAAGTGTGGGGAAACGACTGTGCAAGTCCCCTCCGGGCATCCGGTGGTGCCCGGGGTGCAGTCGGTGCGGACGGCCATGGTGGCCGCCCGGATCATCCCCGGAGGAACAGTGAAGACACGTACCACGTGCGCGCTCGGCACAGCAGCGATCCTGCTGGCCGGCTCGCTCCTCGCTCCGACCGCCGCGACCGCGGCACCGGCGACCGCCGCCCCCGAACCCGAGGGCGAGACCCACAGCCACAACCGCCCCGATCCGCTCGCCGAGAAGCGCACTGCGGAGAAGCAGAAGGCCGCGCAGCTCGTCGCGACGGGTGAGGCCAAGGTCAAGACGCGAGGCAAGGGCAAGGCGGCGACCGATGTGGTCGAGCTCAAGGCCGGCCAGTTCGTCGAATACGGCACCGCCGACACAGCGCAGCTGTTCACGATCCTGGTGGAGTTCGGCGACGCGATCGACGAGCGCTACCCGGACGCCCCGGCCGGTCCCGTGCACAACGAGATCCCGGAGCCCACAGCCGAGGACAACTCCACCTACTGGGTTCCGGACTTCTCGAAGGCCCACTTCGAGGACATGTTCTTCGGCGACGGCGAGTCGATGGCGGGCGTCTACGACGAGATGTCGTCGGGCCGCTTCGACCTCGCCGGCGGCGTGTCCGACTGGGTGCAGGTCGAGAACAACGAGGCCTCGTACGGCCAGACCGAGTCGCACGCCGACATGACGCGCTTCATCCAGGACACCGCGAACGCCTGGTACGACGCTCAGGTCGCAGCGGGCAAGACGCGCGACCAGATCGTGGCGGAGCTGCAGACGTACGACGTCTGGGACCGCTACGACGTCGACGGCGACGGGATCGCGAACGAGCCCGACGGCTACATCGACCACTTCCAGGCCGTGCACGCCGGCACGGGCGAGGAGGCCGGGGCACCCGAATGGGCCATCTGGTCGCACCGCTGGGCGGTCGGCCAGGACGGGCTCTGGCAGTGGGGGCCCTCGGCGTACGACCCGCTGGGCGGCATCCAGATCGGCGACACCGACATCTGGATCCGCGACTACACGACCGAGCCCGAGAACGGCGGTCTGGGCGTGTTCGCGCACGAGTTCGGCCACGACCTGGGCCTTCCCGACTACTACGACACCGCGGGCGGCGAGAACGGCACCGCGTTCTGGACGCTCATGAGCTCCGGCTCGTGGCTCGGCCACGGCGACGGATCGATCGGCACGACCCCGAACCAGATGGGCCCGCACGAGAAGCTGTTCCTCGGCTGGCTCGACTACGAGACTGTCGAGCCCGGCACGTCCGAGACCCTGACGCTCGGGCCGGCGTTCCACGCCACGACGCTCGGCGCGCAGGCCGTGCTGGTCAACCTGCCCGACGGCGAGGAGTTCATCGAGGTCGGCGACGCCTACGAGGGCACCAAGCACCTGTTCTCCGGCTCGGGCGACAACCTGGACAACACGGCCACCAGCCCGGCGTTCACGGTCCCCGCAGGGGCCGAGCTCACGGCGCAGGTGAACTACGACATCGAGGTGGACTGGGACTACGCCTACCTCGAGGTCAGCACCGACGGCGAGACGTGGACCCCGGTCGAGACGAACCTGTCGACCACGACCGACCCGAACGGCCAGAACGCCGGCTTCGGCATCACCGGTGCGACGGAGGGCTGGACGGCGCTCACGGCCGACCTGTCGGCCTACGCCGGCGACACCGCGCAGGTCCGCTTCCGCTACTGGACCGACGTCGCGGCCACCGAGCCGGGCTTCCAGGTCGACGCGATCGCCGTGGGCGACGCGCTGACCACGGATGACGGCGCGAGCGACTGGACGCTCGACGGCTTCTCGGTGATCGAGGGCGGCGGCTACCACCAGCCGTACAGCCACTTCTACCTCGCCGAGAACCGCGTCTACGGCGGCTACGACACGACGCTCAAGACCGGCCCGTACAACTTCGGCTGGCTGACCTCGAGCCCGGACAAGGTCGAGCACTTCCCGTACCAGGACGGCCTGCTGGTCTGGTACGTGAACTCGCTGTACGCCGACAACAACACGTCGCAGCACCCGGGCGGTGGCGAGGCCCTGCCGGTCGACGCGCGCGCCAAGGCGCTCACGTGGCCGGATGGCACGAACGCGCGCAACCGCATCCAGTCGTTCGACTCCACGTTCGGCCTCAACAAGACCGACGCGATCTCGCTGCACCGCGAGACGGCCGACGGCCTGCAGACGCTGAACGTGCCGTCGCAGAAGGCCGTGCCGGTGTTCGACGACACCGACCCGTACGCCTACTACGACGAGTCGAACCCGCGTCACTCGGTGATCGTGGGCGGCACGGGCACGACGATCGAGGTCCTGGGCGCCAACCAGCGCAAGGGCACCATGCAGATCGAGGTGAACGCGGCGGGCTGAGCCCGTTCGACACCGCGCGGACGCCGCGTCCCGGTTCTCCGGGGCGCGGCGTCCGTCGTTCCCGGCGCCGCGACCGCGACGTACGCTGATCCCGTGGCCTACGACGAGGAGCTCGCCGACCGCATCCGCGCCTACGCGCCGGTGTCGGACGACGCGACCGAGATGAAGATGTTCGGCGGCATCGCGTGGATGCTGCGCGGGCACATGTACGCGGGCATCACGCGCTCGTCGCTCATGGTCCCGGTGGGCCGGGACGGGATGGACGAGGCGATCGCGCGCGGCGCGAAGCCGATGACGATGGGCTCCAAGACCATGGCCGGCTTCGTGACGGTCGACGACCCGACCGACGAGCAGCTGGCCGAGTGGATCGGCGCGTCGGTCGAGCGGGTCGCGCAGCTGCCGCCCAAGGAGAAGAAGCCGAAGAGGGCCACGGCGTGACGTTCGATCCCTGCCCGTGCGGCAGCGAGCGCGCGTACCTGGCCTGCTGCGGCGCACTGCATTCCGGCGCGCGGCTCGCCGAGACCCCCGAGGAGCTCATGCGCTCCCGTTACAGCGCGTACGCGCGGCACGACGCCGACTACCTGCTGCGCACGTGGCATCCGCGCACGCGGCCGGCGGCGGGCGAGCTCACGTTCGACGACCGGCTCCGCTGGATCGGGCTCGAGATCGTCGGCGCCTCCGGATCCGAGGTCGACTTCGTCGCGGTCTACGAGACCGAGCACGAGGGCGAGCGGACGATGGGCGCGCTCGCCGAGCACGCGCGCTTCGAGCGGCGCGGCGGGCGCTGGGTGTACGTCGACGGAGACGTCACGGCCTGACGCGGGGCGGCGGCGCCGACGCCTCGGACGCACAGCCCGAGATCGCCTCCGTCGTCACCACCGCGCACCGCGGCGCGATGGGCTATGCGCCCGAGAACACGCTCGCCGCGTTCCAGGTGGGCATCGAGCAGGGGTCCACCTGGATCGAGTCGGACGTCCAGCTCAGCAAGGACGGGGTTCCGGTGCTCATGCACGACACCACGCTCTCGCGCACCACGAACGTCGAGGAGGTCTTCCCCGACCGCGCGCCGTGGCACGTCGCGGACCTCACCGTGGCCGAGATGAAGCAGCTCGACGCGGGCTCGTGGTTCGGCCCGGAGTTCGCCGGCGAGACCGTGCCGACCCTCGCCGAGATGGTCGAGCAGGTCCGCACGAGCCGCTCGGGCATCCTGATGGAGCTCAAGGCGCCGGAGCTGTACCCCGGCGTCGAGCAGAAGGTCATCGACGTGTTCGAGTCCTACCCCGCGTACGTCGACTCGGCGCTCGCGAGCGGCCGCCTCGCGGTGCAGAGCTTCAACTGGGTGTCGATGAAGACGTACTCCGACCTGGCGCCGGAGATGCCGGTCGGACTGCTCGGCGCCCCCGCGGTCGCGACGCTGCCGGCGTACGCCGAGTGGGCCGACCAGATCAACCCGAACTGGGCCCAGGCCACGCCGGAGTACATCGACGCCGTCCACGCGCAGGGCATGGACGTGCACGTGTGGACCGTCAACGACACGGCCACCATGACGCGTCTGCTGGACTCGGACGTCGACGGCATCATCACGAACTTCCCCGACCGCCTCGAGAACCTGCTCCTCGAGCGCGCGAACGACTGATCGCACCTGGCCTGGATCCCCGTCGGCGTCGCGCCGGCGGGGATCCGGCGTCAGCGGCGGCGCTGCGCGTCGCGCGGGTCGATCGCCACCCGCACGGCCTTGCCCGCGGCCGCGGCCGCGAGCGCCTGGTCGACCTGGGCGAGCGGGTAGCGGGCGCTCACCAGCTCGACGAACGGGTGCTCCGCCGCGTGGTGGCGGAGGTAGCCGAGGGCGCCGTCGAGGTCCCGCGGGGTGTAGTTGTGCACGCCCCGGATGGTGGCCAGCCCGCGGACGAGCCGCTCCGGGTCCAGCGGCACCGGGTCGGACGGGAAGACGCTGCCGACCAGCACGACCACTCCCCCGACGCCCACGGCGTCGATCGCGGCCTGCACGGCGCGCGGCGAGCCGGAGGCCTCGAGCACGACGTCGAACTCCGCGGCCCCTGTGGCGGCGAGCGCCGAGTCCAGCGCCCGGCGTCCCGTCGGGTCCACGGCCTGGGCCGCGCCGAACCGGGTGGCGAGCGCGCGGCGGGCCGGATCCGGATCCGCGACGACGACGGTCGCGCCGCGGTCGATCGCCATCGCGCACGCGGTCAGGCCGATGAGCCCGGCGCCCATGATCAGCACCGTGGCGTCGTCGACGTCGACCACCTCGTCGGCCCGCGCGAGCGCCGCCCATGCGGTGGGGGAGCCGCATGCCGCGGGCGCCAGGACCTCGGCGGGCAGCGCCTCGCCGACGCGCACGATGGTCGTGCCGGCGCGCAGGTGAGCGTGGGTGGCGAAGCCGCCCGTCAGCTCCCACCGCGGCTGGATGCGCTCGTGCCCGTACTTGACGAGCGAGCGGCACTTCTGCGGCACGCCGTGCCGGCAGCGGTCGCAGTCGCGGCAGCTGGCCATGATCGACCACACCACACGGTCGCCGACCTGGACCACGGCGCCGTCGACGGCCCGCACGCCCTCCGCCACGTCGACCACGCGGCCGACGTACTCGTGGCCGAGGACGAGCGGCGTCGGCGCGGCGCGGCGTCCTTCGACCGTGTGGATGTCCGATCCGCAGACCGTGGCCAGCTCGATCTGCACGAGCGTCTCGCCCGCGCCGAGCCCGACGCCCGGCACGGCGACGGTCTCGTGCGGGCGACCGGCGCCGGTCCACACCATCGCGAGGGCGGGCGGCGTGAGGCAGACGCTGCGCGTCGTAGGGGCGGGCGTCTGGGCGAGGGCGGGCGAGGCCACGTCAGCCCCGGTGGCGCTCGGGCAGGCCGAGGAGCGCGCGCAGCCCCGTGACGTCGTCGATCACGGCGTGCGCGCCCGCGGCCTCGAGCGCCGCGCGGTCGTGCGCCCCCGTGAGCACTCCGACCACCAGGCCTGCGCCCGCGGAGAGCCCCGAGGCCACGTCGCTCGCGGTGTCCCCCGCGACGACGATCGCGTCGACACCGGAGACCTGCGCGACGAGCGCGGCTCCGAGCACGAGGTCCGGCGCGGGGCGGCCGCGCCCCACGTCGACCGGCGAGAGCGCCTCGTCGACGAGGTCGCGCCACCCGAGTCCGTCGAGGATGGCGTCGCGCGTCACGGGCGCGAAGCCCGTGGTCAGGACCACGCTCACGCCCGCGTCGCGCAGGTCCTCCAGAAGCTCCCGGGCGCCGGGGATCGGCTGCACGCCGTCCTCCGTGATGAGCTCGGCGCAGGCCCGCTCGAACGCCGAGGTGGCCTCCTCGGCGCGGGCGCGGTCTCCCCCGGCGAGATGCGTGAAGACGTCGATCTTCGACTGGCCCATCGTCGTGCCGGCCATGTCGAGCACGACCAGCTCGACGGTCGACACCGGCTGCGCGACGGGGATGGGAGCCTCGGCTACCTGGGACATGCGGTGGATCCTCTCTCGGGGCCCGCTCCGCTCGGCAGCGGATGCCAGCCGATCCGATGTCGATCCGAGAGCCGTGCCGAGAGCGGTGCGAGCGCAGTGCGCCGCCCGTCGCCTGCGCTGCCGGGACCGCCCGGGGGCGGGTCCCGGCCCGCTTCCGCCGACGGGCCTTCTCCAGCGTCGCACCCCGTACGGACCGGAATATTCCGCTCGCGGCATTGTTCAGCCGCCGTTCACCGAGCCTTCCGCGGAGGGCTCGGCGGGCGTCACGCGCCGGCCGCGGCCGCGCCGGTCAGCGGGATCGCGCGACCGTCAGGACCCGGCGGAGCCGGCGTCCGTCACCGAGACGTCCGTGCGGTGGAAGCGCTGGAACGAGCGCGACGCCGTCGGACCGCGCTGGCCCTGATAGCGGTTGCCGTACGCGCCCGAGCCGTAGGGGCTCTCGGCCGGCGACGTCAGGCGGAAGAAGCACAGCTGGCCGATCTTCATCCCCGGCCAGAGCTTGATCGGCAGGGTCGCGACGTTCGAGAGCTCGAGGGTCACGTGGCCCGAGAAGCCGGGGTCGATGAAGCCGGCGGTGGAGTGCGTGAGCAGGCCGAGGCGGCCGAGGGACGACTTGCCCTCCAGGCGCGCGGCGACGTCGTCGGGGAGGGTGACCGCCTCGAACGTCGAGCCCAGCACGAACTCGCCGGGGTGCAGGATGAACGGCTCGTCGGGCTCGACCTCGACCAGGTGCGTCAGGTCGGGCTGGTCCTCGGCCGGGTCGATGAACGGGTACTTGTGGTTGTCGAACAGCCGGAAGTACCGGTCGAGCCGCACGTCGATGCTCGACGGCTGCACCATCGCCGGGTCGTAGGGGTCCAGGCCGATGCGGCCCGAGTCGAGCTCAGCCTTGATGTCGCGATCCGAGAGCAGCACGGCACCAGCCTATTGGGCGGCGCCGGCTCGAGCCGTCGCGGCGACCCCGGTCGGACCCCGTGGCACACGCCGGGCTCTCTCGTCAAGTGGGAGGCGCACGGCGGCCGGTTCGCGTTACATCGGTGATCAAGCCACGTCGGAAGGAGAAGCGCATGTCGCAGGACCAAGGCCAGACGCACACCGGAGGCGCCGACACGACGGCCCCGACCACGGCCGAGGAGGCGAAGCAGGCGGCCGCCGAGACCACCGGCACCGCCCGCGCGGAGGCGGAGGCCTCGGGCGCGAGCGCCCGCGAGGAGGCCGCCGCCACGGTCGAGGAGGCGAAGGAGCGCGCCGCGGAGGCCGCCGCCAAGGCCGAGGACGAGCTGACGGATCAGGCGGCGACGGGGCAGCACAAGGTCGCCGAGGGGCTGCGCACGGCCGGCGACAAGGTCGGGTCGCTGTCGCAGAAGGAGGGCGTGGTCGGCGATCTCGCCGGCAAGGCCTCCGAGGGCCTCAAGCAGGCGTCGGACTGGGTGTCGCAGCGCGACCCCGAGACGATGATGACCGAGGCGAAGTCGTTCGCGAAGCGCAAGCCCTGGGTCGTCGCCGCGATCGGCGCCGTCGCGCTCATGGTGCTCAACCGCCTCACCCGCGCCGCGACCGGCGGCCGGAAGAAGCGCTGAGCCCGGCACCCCGGCGCCGAGCCCGCGTCCCATCGCCGAACCCGCGTCCCATCGGATGCGGGTTCGGCGATCGACCGCGGGTTGGACGAGCCTCGGATGAGCGCTGTTATGCTGGCTGACACGCGCTCCGGCGCGTACGGGGCTGTAGTTCAATGGCAGAACTTCTGCTTCCCAAGCAGACAGCGCGGGTTCGATTCCCGTCAGCCCCTCCATATGACATCCATGGATCCGCGGATGTCGTCTCGTCGTCGAAGGCGGGTTCTCAGATGAGCACAGAGCCGAGCGGCGGGCGTTCGCGGGACTGGGCGACGATCCCGAACGCGATCACGCTCCTGCGACTGGCGCTCGTCGTCCCCATCGTCATCCTGCTCGTCGGCCACGGCGATCCGGTGCTGACGGTCGTCCTCCTCGTGCTCTTCGGAGGGTCGGACTGGATCGACGGCCACCTCGCCCGCCGGCTCGGCCAGACCAGCAGGACCGGCGCCATGTTCGATCCGATCTCGGACCGCATCGGCGTCGTCGCGATCGTGGTGGCGCTGGTCATCGCCGGCCATCTGCAGATGTGGGTGGCCCTGGCCGTGGGCGTGATCGACATCGCTCTCACCGCGCTGTACCTGAGCGTGCGCCCCGCGCAGCCTCCGCAGGTGACGCGACTCGGCAAGATCCGCACCGCGGTGATGATGTCGGGCATCGCGCTCGTCGGCTTCGGGCTGCTTCCCGGCGCGGGGGCCGTCGCCACCGCGGGCCAGGTCATCTGCGCGGTCGGGGCGGTCATCCACGTGGCGGTCGGCGTCGGCTACATGCGCACGATCCTGCGATCGCCGCGGCGCTGAGCCGGAGCGGATGCCCGCACTGCGGCAAGGTCGGCACCGCGCGGTAGGGTCGGCGCCGTGATCTTCGAGTTCGAGTCGGTCGTGTTCCGGTGGCAGGCGCGAGACGACTCGCCCTGGTACTTCACCGCGGTTCCGCCCGAGCTGAGCGAGGACATCCGCGAGATCCCCCGGCCGCGCCGCGGCTTCGGGTCCGTGCGCGTGCGGGTGCGGGTCGGCGAGACGGAGTGGGCGACGTCGATCTTCCCCGACTCGAAGAGCGGCTCATATGTGCTTCCGCTCAAGAAGGCCGTGCGCGAGGCGGAGGGCCTCCACGACGGCGGGAGCGTGACCGTGCGGCTGCACGTGCTCGACGCGTGAGCGCGCGCGGCCCCGCCCCGATGGCGCGCCCGCTACCGTGGATCCATGCCCGCCGATGCCCGCGATGACGAGGTCGATCTGCTCATCGACGCGTGGTCGCGGCGCCTGCCGGATCTCGACCTGACGCCGCTCGACGTGATGTCACGGCTGCGCCGCGCCGCAAACCGGCTGGCGAAGCTGCGCGCCGAGGTGTTCCGCGGCGCGGGGCTCGCCGCATGGGAGTTCGACGTCCTCGCGGCGCTGCGGCGCGAGGAGCCGCCGCACGAGCTCACGCCCATGCAGCTGGTCGGAGCGACGATGATCGGCAGCGCCGCCATGACTCACCGGATCGACAAGCTCGTCGAGCGCGGGCTGGTCGAGCGCCGCCCGAACCCGCGCGACGGTCGCGGCGTGCTCGTGAGGCTGTGCCCGGAGGGATCCGCGCGCGCGGACGCCGCGATGACCGCACTGGCCCTCCGCGAGGCCGAGGAGCTTCGGGGTCTCAGCCGCGAGGACCAGGCGACGCTCGCGCGTCTGCTGCGCGTGCTCGCCTGACTCAGCCCGCCAGCACGGGCTCCAGGCGGTGCCACTCGGCGTCGAGCCACTCCGCGACGATCCGCGCGCGGTCGTCCGTCTCCGCGGCGGGGAACGCGATGCCGCGCGTGGGCACGCTGGCGCCGAGCTCCACCAGGAGGGGCCGCAGCGTGTGCTCCACCGCCAGCGTGTGCGCGGGCGAGCCGATGGTGAGGATCGGCACCGCGGCCACGCGCGACAGGCCGTTCGTGCCGTACCGGTCGAGGAACGCCTTGAGCAGTCCCGTGTACGCGCCCTTGTAGGTGGGGCTCGCCACGACGACCAGGTCCGCGGTCGCGACGTCGTCGCGGAGCGCATCGACCTCGGGCTCGGGGAAGCGGAAGATGCGGTCGGCCAGGTCCGCGAGGTCGATGGTCGGGCGCACGGTCGCGCCGGAGCGCTCGGCGACCTGTGCTGCCACCTCCTCGGCGACGAGGCGCGTGCGCGACGACGGCTGCGGGTTGCCCACCAGGACGGCGATCTCGGTCATGCCCCGATCCCACCGCGTCGCGCCGCCGCGGGCAAGGGCGCCGACTCAGTCGGTAACCGGGGCGGTCGCCGCGCGTCGGCCCCGCGCGTCCGCCACGCTCAGGATCACGACGAGCGCGACCGCGAGAGCGCTCACGCCCGCCAGGACGAACGGCACGGGCTGATGGCTGCCGCCCCCGATCAGGAACGCGTCGCCGACCGCCATGCCCATCGGGAAGCTCGCCGAGAAGTACGCGATGGGTCCGAGCGCGATGATCCCCAGGATCCAGACGGTGGCCGTGAGCGGCCGCACGCGTCCCGCGCTCGCGAGCGCGGCGAGTGCGACCGCCGCGACGGCCCCCGACGCGAGGCACAGGACCGCTGCGGCCACGCCCGCGCCGTGGCTCTCGCCACCCGCCGCGATCCCCGCGACGATCTCGTCGTGGCTCAGCCCCGGCATCGCGGCCATCGGCTCCCACACCGTGATCGACAGGATGCCGACCGCCGCGTACGCCACGGCGGCGAGCGCGGCGAGGAGCACCACGGGCTTGGTCATGGCGCCGGTCGTCACCCCCCGTGCGGCCGCAGCCACGACACGACGATGTCGCCGATCATGGCGCGCAGATGCTCGCTGAGCGGCGGGGCGTGGAGGTCGCGGTCGAACAGGAACCCGAACGTGTACTGGTTCGCCACCTGGAAGACGCAGTACGAGCTGATCAGCATGTGCACGTCGAATGCGTCGACGTCGTCGCGGAACTCACCCGTCGCGCGACCGCGCTGCAGGATCTCGTCCAGGAGCCCGACCGCCGGCTGCCCGAGCTCGCGGATCGCATCGATCTGTCGGATGAACGCACCCCGATGGATGTTCTCGATCATCACGAGGCGGATGAAGTCGCTGTGGCGCACGTGGTGGTCGTACGTCAGCTCGGCGAGACGACGGAGGGCCTCGGTCGGTGCGAGGTCCCCGACGTGGATGACCCGCTCGGCCTCCCGGATGCCCCGGTACGCGTTCTCGAGCACCGCCAGGTAAAGCTGCTCCTTGCCGCCGAAGTAGTAGTAGATCATCCGCTTCGTGGTGCGCGTGCGATCGGCGATCTCGTCCACTCTCGCGCCCGAGTACCCCTGCTCGGCGAACACCTCGGTCGCGACGTCCAGGAGCTCGGCGCGCGTCCGCTCGGCGTCGCGCTGTCGCACTACGGCGTCTGTCACTTCCCCATCCCCCACTCGGTTGCGTCGATCCTCTCACCCGCGAGGACGCGACGCGGGTTGTGCACGAGCAGCGTCTCGATCGTGGCCTCGGTCACCCCCTCGGCGCGCAGGCGCGGCAGCACGCGGGTGTGCAGGTTCTCCATGTGCCAGTGGGGCGTGGCGCGCGACCTCCACGACGGCGGGGTGATCCGGCTGAACACCGCGGCGTCGTGCGACAGCACGACCCGCTCGGCGTAGCCGCGTCGGAGCAGCTCGAGGAGCGTCCGGATGCGCTGCTCATCGGGCGCAATATGCTCCATGCCGAACCGGTCGAAGCCGACGAACGAGCCCGCGTCCACCAGCTCCATCATGTAGTCGAGGTCATCCGAGTCGCCGGCATGGCCGATGACGACCCGCTCCAGCGGGACCCCGAGTCGCCGCAGCAGCGCCTGCTGGGCCAGACCGCCGCGTGAGGGCGAATGCGAGTGGGTCGTGATCGGCACGTCCGTGGCGAGATGCGCGCGCGCCGCCGCCGCGAACACCCGCTCGTCATCGGGCGTGATGCCCGGCTCGTCGGAGAAGACCTTGATCATGCCCGCGCGCACGTCAGTGCCCGCGATCCCCTCGCGGATATCGCGGAGGAAGAGCTCGTCGAGCGGATCCGGCACGTCGACGAGGCCGCCCGGGCGGTGGGTGCGGAAGAAGTGCGGCAGGCCGTCGGCCGTGTAGTAGCCGGTCGCGGCGACGATGCGCACCGGGCTCGCGCGCGCCACGCGCCGCACGCGCGAGATGTCGCGGCCGAGTCCGGGCACCGTGAGGTCGACGATGGTGCGCACGCCCAGCGCGTGCAGCCGCTCCAGCTGGGCCACCGCCTTCGCCACGGACGCCTCCTCGTCCCACTCGGGATGCGGGAGGTTCACCTCGAGCTCGGGATGCCCGACGAAGAGGTGCTCGTGGATGAGGGTGGGGCCCAGCTGCGCCGGCGGCACCGGCCCGGTGACGGTCGGGACCGCCGTCACCGGGTCCGGGCGCACCATCGTCGAGGTCACCGGATCAGGGGGCGGTCGCGCGGATCGCCTCGAAGACCGCGAGGGAGTCGCCCGTGTAGGCGCCCGCGAGGTGATCGAGCGCCTTCTCACGGAAGGCGTCCACGTCGACGTCCTCGACGATCTCCCACTCGCCGGCCGACTTCCACTCCTCGAGCGTCGCCGCCTCGTCCTCGGCGACGCAGTCCGTCACCTGGCCGACCGCGCTCTCGACCGCCGCGGTGAGCGCATCCTGCTGCTCGGCGGACAGCTCGTTCCACACCGGCCCGGCGATGATGAGGTTGGTGTTGAGCTGGTGGGCGCTCAGGCTCAGGTAGTCCTGCACCTCGGCGAGGTTCTGCGCCTTGATGTTGGTGATCGGGTTCTCCTGGCCGTCCACCGTGCCCTGCTGCAGCGCGAGGTAGAGCTCCTCGTAGGCGACCTCGGTCGCCGAGGCGCCCAGGGCCTCCGCGTTCATCAGGAACTGCGGCGATCCGGGGAAGCGGATGCGCAGCCCCTCCAGGTCAGCGGGCTCCGTGATCGGGACGTTCGCGGTGAAGTGGCGCGCTCCGGCCGACCACGCGCCCAGGGTCTGCACGCCCGCGGCCGCGGCGAAGCCGTCGATCACGGTCTGCGACTCCTCGCTCGCCATGAACGCGGCGAGGTGCTCGGGGCCCTCGAACACGTACGCGGCATCGAGGACGCTGATCGGCTCGTACACCGCACCGAGCGCCGACGCGCCCTGGATGTCGAGGTCGATGTCGCCGGAGGCGACCGAGGCGATGCGGTCTGCGTCGCCGCCGAGCTGGCTCGCCGGGAAGATCTCGACCGACAGGCCGACGTCGGCGGCTGCCACCTCGTCGGCGATGACCTGGGCGCCGCACCGGTGCTGCGGCTGGTCCTCGTTGTAGCTGTGCGCGAGCGTCAGCTCGATCTCCTCGCCGCCCCCTCCGGCGGGCGTCTCACCGCCGCCCTCTCCCGCGCTTCCGCCGGCGCATCCGGCCAGCATCATCGCCGGGGCGGCGGCCAGGAGCACCCAGCCTGCGCTCCGGACTCGTTTTGCGTTCATCGGTTCGTTCCTCTCATCTGCGGCATTGATGTGGCGTCATCACCACGCGGCCCCTCTGGTGCAGGGGGTGTGGCCGCGGCCTCCGCCGCGACCAGGTCTGTGAGGTCAGCGAGCATCGCCCGCCGGTCCGCCGGCTCGCCCGTGAAGATCTCGAACGCGTCGGCGGCCTGGCCCATCGCCATGCCGAGCCCCGACATCACGCGGCATCCGCGCGCGCGGGCGGCGAGCAGCAGCTCGGTCTCGGCCGGCCGGTAGACGATGTCAGCCACCCACGTGCGCGCGTCGAGCAGCGCGGGATCGAAGGCCGTGCCGGGATGCGCGGCCATCCCGAACGGGGTGGCGTTCACGACGCCCGCGGCCTCGCGCAGCAGGCCTGGCAGCTCGGCGGGCGTCGCGGACGTGACCTCGCTCCAGGCGTCGGACGCGACCACGTCGGCGAGCGCGGCCGCGCGGTCGCCGTCGACGTCGACGACCACCAGCTCGGCGATGCGGCGCGCAGCGAGCGCGGTGGCGACCGCGGCACCGGCTCCCCCCGCGCCGACCAGGATGACCCGCCCCTGCGGCTCGGTGCCGAACGCCTCGTCGAACGCCGCTCCGAACCCGGTCACGTCGGTGTTGTGGCCGGTCATCCGGCCGTCGCGGAACACGACCGTGTTGACGGCGCCGACCATGTCGGCGCTCGGGGCGAGTTCGTCCAGCAGCGGGACGATCGTCTGCTTCACGGGGTGGGTGATGTTCAGGCCGTCGAAGCCGAGCCGCCGCGCCGCCCACAGCAGGTCCGCAAGGTGGTCCTCGGTGGCCTCATCGGGCGTGATGTCGATCGTCCGGTACACGTAGTGCATCCCGTGACGCGCGCCCTCGAGCTGATGCATGGCGGGCGACAGCGAGGGCCCGACTCCCTGGCCGACGAGGCCGATCAGGATCGCGCGCGGCATGTCCGGAGCGCTCGCGGCCGCGTCATCCATCACAGCCCCAGAACCTTCGGCAGGGTGAGCACCGCGTCGGGGAAGAACGCGACGAACAGGACGATCACGATCGACGGGATCATGAACGGCAGGCACCCGCGGAACACCTCGCCGATTCGCGTCTTCGACACCGCGGAGGTGACGAACAGGACCGTGCCGACCGGGGGCGTGAGCAGGCCGATCATGAGCGAGACGATCAGCAGCACGCCGAGCGAGATCGGGTCGACGCCGTACCGCAGCGCGATCGGCATGAGGATCGGCACCACGAGCACCAGGATGGCGGTCGCGTCGATCACGGTGCCGAGGATCAGCGAGAGCAAGACGACCATCAGCAGGAACACGGTCGGGTCGTCGCTGATCGAGAACATCGCCTCGGTGAGCATCTGCGGGAGGCGCTCACGGGCGAGGATGTAGCCGAGGAGCGACGCGCTCGCGACGATCAGCATGATGCCCGCCGTGGTGAGCACCGTCTCCTTGATCGCGGCGACGAGCCCGGTCATCGAGAGGGTGCGCTGCCCGAGGCCCAGCAGCAGCATGTATGCGGCGCCGACCGCGGCGGCCTCGGTCGGCGTGAAGACGCCACCCAGGATCCCGCCCAGGATGATCACGGGGGCGAGCAGCGGCAGGGCGACGCCCCGCAGGGAGGCGACGAACTCCGCGCGGTCGAACCGCCCGCGCAGGATGTTCGGCTGGCGGCGGACCAGGACGAACACGACCACGCATAGGCCCAGCGTCATGGCCAGCGCGGGCACGACGGAGGCCGCGAAGAGCGCACCGGTCGAGACGGCCGCGAGACCCGAGAAGATCACGGCGGGGATGCTCGGCGGCATCACGGGGGCGATCAGCGACGACGACGCGACGACTCCGGTGGCGAACCGGCGGCTGTAGCCGTTGCGCAGCATCGCGGGGATCTCGACCTTGCCGAGCGCGGCCGCATCGGCGACGGCCGATCCGCTCATCCACGAGAAGCCGAGGCTGACGCCCACGCTGACGTAGCCGAGGTTGCCCCGCACCGATGCGAAGGCGGCCATCGCGAACCGGAAGAGACGGTCCGCGATCCCGGCGTGGTTCGCCAGGCTGCCGAGCAGGATGAACAGGGGGACGGCCAGCAGAGGGAAGCTGTCGGCGGCGTTGGCGACCTCGCGCAGCGCGCTGCCGGACGAGTGGCCGTTGATCGCCATGTAGGCGAGCGAGGGGCCGAGGAACGCGAACGCCACCGGCACCCGCAGGACGAGGAGCACCGCGATCGCGATGCCGAGGAGCGCGAGCATCATGCCGCCACCTCCGGCAGCTCGTCGGCGTCGTAGTCCGGCAGCATCGGCCCGTTCTTCGCGACGAGGAACGCCGTGACGAGGGCCCGGATCGTCGTGCTCAGCACGCCGATCAGCACGGGGATGTAGACGATCGACATCGGCACGCGCAGCACGGGCGACTTGATGATGCCCTGCGAATCGATCAGGGCGAACGCCTCCACAGCGAGGCCGGCGCCGGTCGCGGCGACGACCAGGAGCGCGAACACCTGGACCCAGCGGACGACGTCGCGGTTCGGCGCCGAGTCGATGAGCTCCAGCGCGATGTGCCCGTTGGTGGTGACCAGCACGCCGGCGGCGGCGAACGTCACCCAGATCAGCGAGAAGCGCGCGAGCTCCCCCGTCCAGGCGATGCCATCGCCGGGCAGGTACCGCTGCAGCGCCTGCAGGAACACCATCGTGAGGATGGCGATCAGCGCGACCGCGCCGATTCCGATCTCGATCCGGGTGATGATCCGCGCGAAGCGCTGCCATCCGGCAGGCGCGCTCCGCGGTCGGTGCGTCTCGCTCACAGGACTCCTTCGTCGTGGCGTGCGAGGCGGTCTGGGGTCCCGCCTCGCCGGTAACGTACTAGGTATTACATTAGTTCCGCAAGACCGCCTGGCGCGGACTCGCGGAAGTCACCGGTCCACGCCCGCGTGACGCTGGGCGGCGAGCCGGACGGGTGCACTCGCGGCTCCGTACCCCTCGTATCCGGCGCGCCGCTCGACGACCTCGAGGAAGACGCCGCCGAACGAGCGCGTGTAGAAGTGGATGAACTCACCCTCCCCCGATCGGTCGTAGAGCAGGTCGAGCGACCGCAGCGTCGCCAGGAAGGCGTCGTCGAGGTCGAAGCGCGCGGCGAGATCGTCGTAGTAGTTCGCGGGGATCGACAGCAGGGTCAGCCCGCGCTCACGGGCGGCCCGCGCGACCTCGACCACGTCGTCGACCCGGATGGCCACGTGACGCGTGGGCAGCGGGGCGGTGGGCGGCGCGAGGTTGATGGGGAGCCGGACGACGCCGTCCGGGGTCCGCATCACCTGGCTCCGGACGAGCCCGAAGGGCCCCGGGACCTCGGCCGACGACTCGGTCTCGAGCGACACCACGCTCGACATGAACAGCACGGCCTCGTCGAAGTCCTGCCACGCGTACGCCACGTTGATGTGGTCGATGGACGCCTCGAGCTCGCCGCCGGACTCCCCGCCGCGGAACTCGCCGACCCACGAGCGCTCCGCCGGCTCGTCGTTCCAGAAGACCTGCGTCCCGTCCGGCGCCGCGACGGCGCGCAGCTCGCGCTCCCCCGCGTAGGTGCGGCGGAACACCTTCGGGGCCCCGAGCGCATCGGCTCGCCGCAAGGCAGCCGGCGCGTCGTCGACCTCGAGCCCGAACGCCGCCAGCCACGGCGACGCCTCGCGGACCTGCTCATTGAGGACGATGCGGGCCTCCCCCGCCGACCACAGGCGCACCGGCTTGCTGCGATGCCGCCCCCGGAACGCGAAGCCCAACTGGTCGAGCAGCTCGTCGAGCTCCTGCAGGTCCGCGCCGGCGATCTCCACGAAGTCGATGCCCTGAGCCGGATGCGCCGGACCGACGGAACCGTCGGTGGAGCCGTTGCGCGCTGCCGTGCGGTCGGCGAGCCAGCGAAGCGATCGCCGCGCGTGCTCAGCCGTGCGTCGGACGTCCGTCTGCCGGAACGTGTCGTTGAACACCTCGAGCGACACCGGGCCGGCGTAGCCCGCGCGCATCACGTGGGTGAGGAAGGCGGGCAGGTCGAACGAGCCCTCGCCGGGGAACAGCCGGTGGTGACGGCTCCACGACAGCACGTCCATGTCGAGCGCGGGGGCATCGGCGAGCTGCAGGAAGAAGATCTTCTCGCCCGGGATGTCCTCGATGCCGGCCGGATCGTGCCCGCGCGAGAGGATGTGGAAGCTGTCGAGGCACGTGCCGAGGTTGGGGCGATCGGCGAGCTCCACGATCCGCCAGGCGTGCCGGTAGTCGTCGACGAACCGGCCCCACGCGAGGGCCTCGTACGCGATCCGGATGCCGTGCGGCGCCGCCGCGTCGGCCAGCGCCGCGAGCTGGCGCGCCGCAACCGCGTCGTCGTCGATGGTCGCCGTGGCGACATTGCTGCAGACGAGGATCAGGTCGGCCCCGAGGCGCGCCATGACCTCGAACTTGGCCTCGGCACGGCGGAGGTTGTCGCGGAAGGTCTCGTCGTCGACGCCCTCGAAGTCGCGGAAGGGCTGGAACAGATCGATCGAGAGCCCCAGGCGGCGGCACAGTGCGCGGACCTCCTCCGGCGACTCGTACGCGGCCACCAGATCGGCGTCCATGATCTCGACGCCGTCGAATCCCGCGGCGGCGCATGCATGGAGTTTGTCGACGAGGCCGCCCGAGAGGCAGACGGAGGCGATGGAGGTGCGCATGGCAGCCAATGTACCGGAAGGTACATTGTGCGCGACAGGCCCGCGCCGACGCCGACACCCTGCGGCGGACGTCGGCCGGCGGCGCCTACGCCCGGGTCGCGGACCGCGTGGCCACGACGCTCGAGGAGACCTCCGGGCCGGGCGCGCGGACCTCGGATCCCGCCGTCATCGCACGGACGATCGTGCGCGCCGCGACGGCGCGCCGCCCCCGGACCCGTTACCTGGTCGGCTTCGGCGCGGCCCCGGCCGTGCTGCTGCGCCGGGTGCTCCCGGATCGGGCGTTCGACGCCGTCATCCGGCGCGTCTTCCGCGTCTGAGCGCGCGGCGTCCGCGCCGCCGTGTCAAGCCCATCCCCCGCGTCCTCGCGCCCGCCTACCGTGGGAAGCCCGGATGAAGGAGGCGACCGTGAACAGCGTGGGACCCTCGAGACACGGCGATCCGAACCTCGTGCGCAATCAGCCGGCGCTGCACACGCCGAAGCGGTGGATCTGGCTGGTGCCGGGGCTGCTGCTCGCCGTCGCGGCGATCTTCGCGTTCGCCGTGTCCATGCCGATCAACATCGCGCTCGCGTGGATCGGGATCGCGTTCGTGACTGCCGCCGCGGTCGCCCTGGTCGTCACCGCGCTCAGCGTCAGGGACGACCGGCAGCGCAACCTCGTCATGGCCGGGCTGATGGCGATCATGGCGGCCATGTCGCTGGTGCTGCTGGTCGCGATCCTGTGGGCGAACGCGCTTCCGCGCGCGTGACCCCGATCAGGCCGTCGGCTCGGCGACGGGCTCGTGGCCGGGGCGGTGACGCGAGGTCCACACCGCGCCCGCGCTCGCGATCATGACCAGCGCGACGCCGGCGACCTCCAGCCAGGTCAGATGCTGGCCGAGCAGGAGGAACCCGGCGAGCGCGGCCGTGGCCGGCGCCAGGCTCATCAGGATGCCGAACGCGGCCTCCGTGAGGCGCCGCAGCGCGATCAGCTCGAAGGCATACGGGATGGTCGACGACAGCACGGCCACGGCCAGGCCCATCGCGAGGAGCTCGGGGCGCAGCAGCACCGGCCCCGCAGTGAGGATGCCGGACGGCAGCGAGATCAGTGCCCCGATCGACATCGCGAGCGCGAGCCCTTCCAGCCTCGGGAAGTCCCGGCCCACGCGCGCCTGCCCGCGGATGTAGAAGGCCCAGCTGGCGGCCGCGCCCAGCGCGCACCCGACGCCCACGGGATCGAGCCGGCCCCATCCCCCGCCGCCCAGCGCGAGCACGCCGAGGAGCGCGATCGCGGCCCACAGCCAGCGGGATCGCGTGCGCCCGACCAGGATCGACAGCGCGAGCGGTCCGAGCACCTCGATCGTGACCGTGACCCCCAGCGCGAGCCGCTCCAGCGCCACGTAGAAGAACCCGTTCATGACGGCGAGCGCGATGCCGAGCCGGGCGACCGACCACCACGCCTCGCGCGTGCGGCCGCGCAGCGCGGGCCGCGCGATGGCCATCAGGATGACCGCGGAGAAGACGAGCCGCAGCATCACCATGCCGAGCGGGCCGGTGTGCGGGAACAGCAGGACGGCGATCGCGGCGCCGACCTCCTGGCACGCGAGGCCCAGCGCGACCAGGCCGACGGCAGGGCCCGAGCCCGGGCCGCGGCCGCTCACTCGATCGGGCACACGGCGCGGTCGGCGATGCGCTGGTGGTAGTCCTCGGCGGTCCAGGGCAGCCCGAACTCGGGCGCCGTCTCGCCCTCGCGCGCGGGCACCTTCGACACGATGGCGGCGAGCTCCTTGGCGAGGTAGCCCACGAGCGACTCGGGGGCGGCGGAGTTGTTCAGCACGACGGCGACCGTCAGGCCGTTGTCGGTGTCGGCGTAGGCGCTGGTCATGTAGCCGGGCACGGCGCCCTGCTGCCCGATCATCGACCCGGCGATGAACGTGCCGCCGGCGTACTGGTACCAGGAGTCGGACTTCGTGCTGACGGGCTTCGCGTCGGCCCAGCGGGGCGCGAGGGAGTCGCCGTCCTTCGCACGCGCGGCCAGTGAGGCCGTGTACGCGCCCAGCTCGTCGATCGTCGACACGGCGCCCGAGTCGGTGTAGCCGAAGCTCGCGGACATCTCGGTGTACTCGCGGGGCGCCACGCAGCCGGCGTCCCGGTCCTCTCGATCGGAGAAGTAGCCGGGCAGCGCCGGCTCGCCGGGCGCCTCGGCGCGCGGCCCGGGCAGTCGCGTGCTCTCGAGGCCGAGCGGCCCCGTGACGTACTCGCGCACGAGCGCGGCCGGCGTCTCGCTCGCGGCGTTCTGCAGCGCCACGCCGAGCAGCAGGTAGCCCGTGTCGGAGTCGGTGAACGCCACGCCCGCCTCCGTGCGGTCCTTGCCGAGGCCCGCGGCCGCGACCTCGCGGGCGTTCCATTCCCGCTCCGGCGTGCGCAGGTAGTTGTCGAGCAGCGTGTCGCCCGAGCGGGCCAGGCCCGAGGTGTTGTCGCACAGCTGCTTGAGGGTGACGTCGTCGAGGTCCGGCGTGCTGGGGACGTACTCGGACACGGGGTCGTCGAGCTCGACCAGCCCGTCCTCGACCATCCCGTAGAGGACGTCGCAGGTCATCGGACGCGTCATGGACGCGATCCGGAACGCCATGTCGGTGGTCACGTCGGATCCGCCCTCGTGGGCGGTCGAGCCCAGGCCCGTGACCCACGCGCCCGCCCACGGCACCCACACGCCGACGATGGCGCCCGAGGATCCGGTCGCCGCCATGGCGTGCTCGACCGCGCCCTGCAGCTGCTCGACGGTGTCGCCCGGGAGCTCGCCGGTCACCAGGTCGGGCGTGGTCGCGTCGCGCGGATCGCCGCCCGTGCAGCCGCTGATCGCCACGGCGATCGCCGCCGCCCCCGCGAGCGCCGCCATCGCGCGACGCCACCGACTCGTGATCCGCATGAAACCCCCGTTATCCGGACTTCTCCCGAGTCTAGGCGGTGACCGCCGCGAACCCGCGCGGCGGGATGTCCTCCCTCCGGGGGACGCGGGTCAGGTCCTCGCGGCGGCGCCGGCCTGCTCGCGCGCGGCCGCCTGGCGCTGCTCCCACACGTCCTTCATGAAGCGGCGCACGTCCTGGTCGACCCGGATGTCGCTGGGCCGCAGCGGCCGGGACAGGTACAGCCCGTCGAGCGACGTGAGGCGGCTGAGCGCGACGTACGTCTGGCCGGGCGCGAAGGCGCCGGCGCCGAGATCCACGATCGCGCGGTCGTAGGTCTTTCCCTGCGACTTGTGGATGGTGACGGCCCACGCCAGGCGCAGGGGGAACTGCGTGAACTCGGCCACGACCTCGCGGCTGAGCTTGCGCCCGATCGGGTCGTACGCGTAGCGGTACTTCTCCCACACCGCCGGCTCGACGTCGAACTCCTCGTCGTCGACCTCGACGCGCACGGTCTCGCCCACGATCCGGGTGACGGTGCCGATCGTGCCGTTCACCCAGCGCGGCGGCTCGCCCGGCGAGCCGGTGTCGTTGCGCAGGAACATCACCTGCGCGCCGACCTTGAGCTTGAGCTCCTCGTCGGCCGGGTACACGTCGCCGCGGCCGAAGTCGCCGTTCACCTCGGCCTTGGCCGTCTGCTCCCGCCCCGGCAGCTGCGCGAGGTGCTTGGCGTTGATCGCGTTGACGCGGTCGTTGCGCGTCGCGAGCGTGATGATCGGATGCTCCGGATCGTCCGGGGGCGTGCGCGCGCCGGTCGCGTTCAGGACGTCCGCGATCTCCTTCGTGACGCGCCCGTACCGGACCGCGTTGAGCATCGCCTTGAATCCGTCGTCGGCCTGACGGTGGATCTGCGTCAGCTCGCGGATGTGCAGGTGCGCACCGTGCCGTCCGAGCTCGATCAGGCCGTCGCCCTCGGGCTCCCGGCCCGCCCACACGTGCGCGTCGAAGAACCAGAACGAACGGTAGTGGTCCGCGATGTAGCGGGCCTCGTCGCCGCGCGGCGGCACGGGCGCCAGCTGGTACGGGTCGCCGAACATCACGACCTGCACGCCGCCGAACGGCTCGCCGCGACGGCCGCGCGCCTGGCGGAGCGACCGGTCGATCGCGTCCATGAGGTCGGCGTTCACCATCGAGATCTCGTCGATCACGAGCGTGTCGATCGCGTTGAGGAGCTTGCGGGTGTTGTCGTTCTGCTCGATGTCGCTGTCGGCGATCAGGCCGATCGGCAGTTTGAACAGCGAGTGGATCGTCTGGCCCTCGACGTTCAGGGCCGCGACCCCCGTCGGCGCGCACACCGCGATCTGCTTGCGGGTGTTCCACGCGAGGTGGTTCAGCAGGGTCGACTTGCCCGTGCCGGCCCGTCCCGTGACGAACACGTGCTCGCGCGTGTCCGCGATGAGGCGGAAGAGCTCCTCCTGCTCGGAGGACAGTGCGGGCATGGGATCCATCCTCCCATCCCGGCATTCGAGGACGCCGCATCACCCTCCGAGACGGGCGCCGGCCCCGGTCGCGCACGACCGGCGCCGGGTGATCCGATCCGCCCTGGATCAGCTGCCGTAGAGGGCGACCACGCCGGCGCGGTCCTCGCTCGTCATCGACAGGTCGTCGGACGTGCCGTTGCACTGCGGGTAGTGCATGATCGACTCCCACAGCGCGGCCCCGCTGGCCATCGCGCTGACGACATCGGCGTGACGGGCGCCGAACTTCGTGCTGACGCAGTCTCGCTCCCGCCCTCGACGTACGCCGAGGGGCGGACCGCGGCCGCGCCGACGGCGCTCAGGGTGAGCCGGGCCGCCCTTTCGTAGACTGGCGCAATGGATCAGGCCACGGCGAGCGCGGCGCCCGCGGCGATCCCGCAGGACGGGGCCGGATCCGCGGCGCCCCCGCGGCGCACACCGCGCCAGCAGCTCACGCGCGACCTGATCCTGCTCGGCGTGATCTTCGCGCTGCTGGCCGCGGCGATCTGGGCGGGGTTCTCGGCCCTGTACCGCCAGTACTGGGGACCGAGCGCGTTCGTGGAGCGCTACCTCGAGCTGATCGCGGAGGGACGCGCCGCCGACGCCCTCACGGTGCCGGGCGTCGCGATCGACAGCGCCGACCTCGAGGCGGCCGGCCTTCCGGTCTCGGCGAGCGAGGCGCTCCTGCGCAGCGCCGCGCTGACGTTCGACCTGCGCGACGTCGAGATCACGCAGGAGCGCCCGGTGGCGGGCGGCTACGAGGTGACGGCCGCCTACGCGATCGACGGCACCCGCGGGCAGACCGTCTTCACCGTGGGCCGGTCGGGCACCGAGGGGATCGTCCCGCGCTGGAGCTTCGAGACGAGCCCGCTCGGAATGCTGGAGGTCGGCGTGCGCGGCTCGATGCAGTTCGAGGTGAACGACTTCGAGATGGACAAGCGGCAGGTCTCGCCGGACGGCGTGGACGCCGATCCGCTCGCCCCGGTCTCGCTGCTGGTGTTCTCCCCCGGTCTCTACACGGTGGAGGTCGACACCCCGACGGCCGAGGCCGAGCCCGTGCACGTGCTCGCGGACGCCGCGCTGCGCAAGGTGCCGCTCGACATCCAGGCCCAGCCCACCGAGGCGTTCGCGGACGTCGTGCAGCAGCAGGTGGGCTCGTTCCTCGCGGAGTGCGCCACGCAGAAGGTGCTGCAGCCCACCGGATGCCCGTTCGGCATCCAGATCGACGACCGGGTGTTCCCCGAGACGCTCGCGTGGTCGATCCTCGCGACGCCCGGCGTCGAGATCGTGCCCGACGGCGCCCACTGGGCCATCTCGCCCGCGACCGGCACCGCGCACATCGAGGTCGACGTGCAGGCGATCTCGACCGGCGCCGTCTACCACCTGAGCGAGGACGTGCCCTTCGTCATCGACGGCACGGTCGAGATCCTGCCCGACGGCACCGCCTCGATCCTCGTCGGCAGCCCCGCCCTGAGGTAGGTCAGCGCCCGGCGGCGGCGTCCCGCTCCGCGATGCGGGCCAGGCGCGCGTTGTAGGCGTCGAGCTCCGCGTCGTCCGTGCGATCGGCGTGACGGTCGGCCCGGCGCTGCTGGCGCTCGTCGCTGCGGCTCCACTGGATCGCCACGATGATCGCCGTGATGAGGGTCGGGATCTCGCCGATCGACCAGGCGACCCCGCCGCCGATGTACTGGTCCTCGAGCGGCGTCGGGCCCCACGTGCGGCCCATCGCCCCGAACCACTCCGGCACCATCAGGCCGGTCTGCATCATCATCGCGACGCCGAAGAACGCGTGCATGGCCATCACCACGATCAGCGTCACCAGGCGGCCCGCATACGGCATCCGGTACGGCAGCGGATCGATCCCGGTCAGCGTCATCACGAACAGGAACCCGGAGATCAGGAAGTGGGCGACCATCCACTCGTGGCCGAGGTGGTCGTAGAGCGTCCAGCGGAACAGGTCGGTGTAGTAGAAGATCCACAGCGACCCGATGAAGATGCCCGCCGCGACGAGCGGATGCGTCACGACCCGGGCGAACGGGCTGTGCACGGCCCACATGATCCACTCGCGGCCGCCGCGCGTGCCGTCGTCGCGCTTCTCGACCGCGCGCAGGGCCAGCGTGATCGGCGCGCCCGGGACCAGCATGAGCGGGATCGCCATGGTCAGCAGCATGTGCCCCAGCATGTGCATGCTGAACAGGTAGTCCTGGTACGCGTTGACCGGGCCCGATGTGACCCAGAACAGCATCAGCATGCCCAGCACCCACAGCACCGTGCGGTACACGGGCCAGCGGTCGCCGCGGCGACGCAGCCGGATCACTCCGGCGACGTAGAAGAAGATCCCGAAACCGGCCGCGAACGCCCACAGCAGGTCGACGTCCCACGCGGTGAACCAGCGCTCGACCGTGAGCGCCGGCGGCAGCGGCTCGTCGGTGAGGATCTCGGCGGGCGTCGAGCTGTACGGCGTCTCGGTGAGGGGCGGCGAGGTGCGCGCCAGCGCGGCGGCCGCGCCCGACGCGACGCCCATGAACGCGAGCTCGACCGCGATGAGGGTCCAGAACACGCGCGCGGGCTCGCCGCCGGTCCGGCCGATCAGGCGGCCGCGGTACCAGGAGGCGAGCACGCCCATGAAGACCAGCGCGGCCACCTTGAGGCACACGATCGCCCCGTAGGGGGTCGCGAGCTGATCCCACGCGCCGATCGACGAGAGCGTGCGCGCGAAGCCCGACAGTGCGACGACCACGAAGGCGACCAGGGCGAGGGTCGAGTATCGCGCCAGGACCGCGCCGATGCGGCCGGCGGGCAGAACCGGGCGCAGGGCGGCCAGCGTCACGAGACCGCCGAGCCACACCCCGGCGGCGATCACGTGCAGGCTGAGCGCCATCACGGTCGCATCGTGGCTGGCGAGGTCGCCCGAATGCCCCTGCGTCGCCATCGGGACGAGCGACGCGATCGCGAGGAGGGTGGTGAGCAGGGCCGCGGTCCACGACCGGATGGCGAAGGCCAGGACGGTGACGACGGCCGCCGCGATCGTCGTGATCAGCCAGGTGCGACCGAGCTCGACCTCGGTGAGGAACGCGCCCAGCTGCGAGCCGAACTCGGGTCCGGCCGACAGCTTCGGATTGAAGGACTCGAGGAACGTGAGGAACCCGACGGTGCCCGAGGCGACCGTGAACACGGCCGCGCCGATCGAGGCGACGTCCAGCGCGCCGTCGAACTCCCGCTCCCCCGCACGCAGGGCGTACAGCGCGAGCACGAGAGCACCGACCATGACGGCGGCCGACAGGTTCACGAGCAGCTTCGCGAGCGGCAGCCCCCAGCGCACGAACGGACCGGGATCTCCCGTGGCGAGCGGCTCGGCGGCACCGCCGTACGCGAGCGCCGCGAGGGCCGTGAGCACGGCCGCGACGAGCAGGATGACGGGCCCTGCGGCCCGCAGCGCGCGCGGATTCACCCGTCCAGCCTAGGTCGTCCGAGCGTGGCGTCGGCTGGGAGCGATCCGGCTCCGACAGCGCTTGTCAACCCCATTCACCGGGAATAGCGGCGCCCGTAACGTGACGGGCATGAGTATCGGAACCGGAGTAGTGCTGTTCGTCATCGGCGCCATCCTCGCGTTCGGCCTGGAGCTCGACATCCCGGCCGTCAACGACGACTTCATCGGCTACCTGCTGATGGGGGCAGGGGTGGTCGTCTTCATCGTCGGCATCGTGCTGCTGACCCGCCGCCGCTCCGCCGTGGAGCGCACCCGCACCGTGGGTGACGCAGGGACCTCGCAGCAGGTGACCGAGCGACGCACCGACGTCGACCCGCTGTGATCCGTTCGCGCCCGGCCGCGCGCCGGGCGCCCAGAGACACGAGAAGGGGATGCCTCCGTAGCGGGAGGCATCCCCTTCTCGATGCGGCTGCTTACTTGCCGGCGGCCTTCAGCTTCGAACCGGCGGTCACCTTGACGCGCTTGCCGGCCGGGATCTTGATCTCCTCGCCGGTCTGCGGGTTGCGGCCCGTGCGCGCGGCGGTCTCGACCTGCTCGAAGGCGATCCAGCCGGGGATCGAGACCTTCGCGCCCTTGGCGACGGCCTCGGAAACCGTGGTGAACAGGGCGTCGAGAACGCCCGAGACGGCGGCCTGGCTCTGACCGGTGGCGCTGGCGATGCTCGCGACGAGCTCGGTCTTGGTGATGGACTTGTCGGCCATGTCATCCTCCAGCGGCGCCACCAGGACGCCGCATTGTGATCAATGGACCGGCGACGGATGCCGCCGGGCGGTCGTTCGACCGCGGCTCGACAGTACCAACGCGGCCCGGAATTCCGCGGATTCCCGCGGTTCTTCGGGCGATTCGGACGGCGTGTCGCCCCCGAATGTGACGGATGTGACAGAAGTGAACGATCTCGGCCGCGATCCGCGTGATTCCGCGGCTCGCGGCCGGTCGCAGCCGCGAGACCTCACATCCGCGTCGAGACCGGCGTCGCCGACGGCGGTCTGGGCGGCGATCTGCGGTCTCGCGCAGACTCAGGCGCCCGTCAGTCGTGCAGCGTGCGCAGCGCCGACACCACGTCCGCGTGCCAGCGGCGCGCGGCCGACAGCACGCCCGTGAAGATCGCGGTGTCGTGGGTCACGCCGAGGTACTGCACGGCGCTCGCGTCCACCCCGGCCACGCGCAGCGCGGCCGCGTAGGCCTCGCCGTCGCCGCGCAGCGGGTCGTACTGCGCCGTGAGGATCACCGCGGGCGGCAGGTCCGCGTGCGACTCCGCGCGCAGCGGGGACGCGTAGGGCTCGTACGCGTCGCTCTGGTGGCGCAGGTAGGTGCGCGCCACCGACCGCAGCTCGCGACGCATCACGAAGCTCGGGATGCCGATGCCCCGCGTCGCCCGCAGGTCGATGTGCCGCCCGGTCAGGTCGACGACCGGCACCTCGAGCAGCTGCAGCCGCACGGGGAGGCGCCCCCGATCGCGGTTGGCGAGCGCGACGGCCGCGGCGATGTTCCCGCCCGCCGACGTGCCGGCCAGGCCGATCCGCTCGGCGTCGATGCCGAGGTCCGCGGCGTGCTCGAACACCCACTCCAGCGCGGCGTGCCCCTGCAGCACCGGCACGGGGTACTTGTACTCGGGCGCGAGCGCATACCCGACCGCGATCATCGCGACGCCGGCGTCGGCCGCGCGATGCCGGTTGGCCGCATCCGTCGTCGGGTAGTCGATGCCGCCGATCCGGAACGCGCCGCCGAAGAAGGTGACGCACGCGGGCACGGGCCCGTCGGGACGTCCGCCCTCGGTCGGGTAGTAGATGCGCAGGCGCACGTCCGGGGCGCCCGGGACCGGCACGATCCGATCGATCGTGTGCACGCGCGGCGGCGGCGTTCCGACCTTGCGCAGCTCCGCCCGGTCCCACGAGAGCGCGATGCGGCGATGCTCGGCCCGGCGCGTGCTGGGGTGCGGGCGGGAGGCGCGCACGTCCTCGCGCACCTCCACGCGGGCGGCGGCCCGCGCGCGCCCCTTCTCCGCCGGCGGCGCCGTGCGCACGGCCTGCTCCTCCGCCGGGCGCATGAACCAGGGCCAGCCGAGCCGCTTCTTCACGCCGTCCCAGGCCTGCGCGATCATGTACTTGCGCTGCCGCTGAAGACGGTCGGCGAAGAACGGATCGAGCGGCATGATCCGATCCTATGAACGACGAAGGGCGAGGATCCTGAGATCCTCGCCCCTCGTGCTTCACATCCCGTTCACCGGGACGCGGCGGGTCTTACCAGCTCGACTTGGTCACGCCGGGCAGCTCGCCACGGTGCGCCATGTCGCGGAAGCGGACACGCGAGATGCCGAACTTCGTCAGGACACCGCGCGGGCGGCCGTCGATGACGTCGCGCGAGCGGACGCGCACCGGCGACGCGTTGCGCGGGAGCTTCTGCAGACCGAGACGAGCGGCCTCGCGCTCCTCGTCGGTCGCGTTCGGGTCGATGAGCTGCTTCTTGAGGGTCGCACGCTTCTCGGCGTAGCGGGCGACGATCTCCTTGCGCTGCTCGTTGCGAGCGATCTTGCTCTTCTTGGCCATGATTAACGCTCCTCGCGGAAGTCGACGTGCTTGCGGACCACCGGGTCGTACTTCTTGAGCACGAGGCGGTCGGGGGTGTTGCGGCGGTTCTTCTTGGTCACGTAGGTGTACCCCGTGCCCGCCGTCGAACGCAGCTTGATGATCGGACGGATGTCCTGAGCCTTCTTGGCCATTAGAGCTTCACACCCTTCGCGATCAGGTCCTTGACGACCGACTCGATGCCGCGGGCGTCGATGACCTTGATGCCCTTAGCCGACACGTTCAGCGTGATCTTGCGACCGAGCGACGGAACGAAGTAGGTCTTCTTCTGCACGTTCGGGTCGAAGCGGCGCTTCGTCCGGCGGTGCGAGTGCGAGATGTTGTGACCGAAGCCGGGAACGGCACCGGTCACCTGGCACACAGCAGCCATAGTGGTTTCTCCTTCAATACCGTGGCGTCAGACGACGCCACCCAAGGTCTCTTGTCTGCACATGACCGACCCGACCCTTGCGGGCTGTGTTCGGGAGGGGATGCACGAACTGCGCACAGGAGTGCACGCAGACAATCGACAACTCTACCACACCGGGCGTGTCGCGATCTCAGGCGGCGCCGCGGCCCGGGCGGAACGGGGAGACCGTGGGGTCGCCCGGGATCCAGAAGCGCCAGGGGTACGCGGCCGTTCCGGCGATGCCCGCGACGCCGACGCGCGGGCCGGTCGCGACACCCGCGAGCGGCTCCTCGAGCAGGTGGAGGCGCGCGACGGCCCCCGCCCGCGGCTCGCCCGTGATGGCGTCGATGCCGTCGTGCGCGGGGTGGCGCAGGCCGATCGCGTCCCCGAGCCGCCCCGGCCCCCGGGCCAGGTCGCGGTCGGTGCGGGCGACGCCCCTGGCCTCGCGACGGGCGCGGGCTACCTCCGTGCCGCGCACGATCTCGCCCGCGCGCAGCAGGACGCCGTCGCCCTGGCCGACCGGGCCGCACACCACGTTGACGCACGAGTGGATCCCGTGGCTGAGGTACACGTACAGGTGCCCTGCCTCGCCCCACATCGTGGCGTTGCGCGCGGTCGGGCCCATGCGCGCGTGCGATCCGGGGTCGTGCACCTCGCCCGAGCCGAGCCCGTGGTACGCCTCGACCTCCGTGATCCGGACGGCCACGACCCCGTCGGGGAGGGTCGTCTCGAGGATGCCGCCGAGCAGCCGGGGCGCCACCTCGGACGGAAGCCCGGCGAGGTCGTCGCGGGCGGCGGGCCTGTGCCCCGCGGATCCGCTCACCACGGACCCACCGTGCACCAGCTGATGTCGAACCCGCGCAGCACCGAGACCGGCTCGCCCGTGTCGAGCGCCACGATGTGGGTCTCGAGATCGCGCGGCACGGGGTGGGTGCCGACGTCGTACGGGTTGGACAGGATGTCGGGCGCCACGAGCGCGGCCACGTAGCGGCCGCTGGGCGACACGCACGACTGGAGCAGCGCGTCCTGCGACCCCACCTCGAACAGCTGGCGGGTCGCGCCGTCGTCGGCCACGTGGACGATCAGCTGGGAACCGGGCCGCGTCGGGTCGACCATCTGCTGGTACTGGCGCACCGTGCCGCCGCGGGCCTCGCCGCCCTCCGGGACCGGCACGACCGCGCCCAGCAGGCCCAGGTCGCCCTCGGGCTCGACGAGCGGCGCCTCCTCGCCCGTGGTCAGGTCGAGCGCGACGATTCCCTCCTGCACCCGCTCGACGATCGCGGTGTAGGTGCCGCGCTGGATCGCGTCGATCGTCACGGCGCCGCCGAGCCGGGTGGGCTCCGCGTCGCTCTCGGGATCCGTGAGCACGAGCTCGCCGTCGAAGCCGATCATCAGCAGCGCCGAGGAGTCGGGCACGAACCGCCAGCGGTCGACGCTGACGGGCTCGCCGCCGACCTCGATGGGCCGCGGCTCGGCCTGCGGATCGCCGAGCTCGGCCGTGAACAGCACGCTCGCGTGCCCCTGGCCGCCCGGATCCGAGTAGGTGTAGCCGACGAGGTCGCCGCGCTGCGACACCTGCAGCCCCTGCACGATGCCCTCGCCGGGCAGCGCGAGCTCCGTGACATCCCCGCCGTCGCGATCCATCACGTGCAGGGAGGAGACCTCGTCCTCGACCGTCGCGACCACGAGCCGTGTGGATGTCGCACGGAAGTCCTCGATCACGGGCGCGGAGTACACCGCCACGGCCTGCTCGCCGTCGATGCCCGAGCGGAACACGGTGTCGTCGCCCTCGGGGTCGCGCTGCAGCAGGAACACCTCGGCCGGCGGTGTGCGGAAGCTCGTCCGGAGCGTGGCGGCCGGGCCGCCGCCCTGGGACCGCGCGCCCTCGACCGTGACGGTGTACTCGGTGTCGTCGTCGAGCGGCACGCCGAAGCGCACGCCCACGCTGCGCCCGACGGCGTCGACCGTGAACGGCGCGGCGGGCGTGACGCTCACCTGGGACGGATCGATCTCCTCGAGGGACTGGTTCACGGTGAGGATCACGCGGGAGCCCGCCACCTCGATCGCCGAGGCGGGGTCGGCCTGCACCTCGCTGATGCGCGGGCCCTGCGCCAGGCTCACGGCCGCGCCCGCGCCGCTCAGCAGCCCGAGCGCGGCGAGCACGCCGAGCATGGTCAGCGCGAAGCGGCGCGCGCCGGCCCGGCGGCGGTCGCGGCGCTCGTGGGCACGGGACGCCTCAGTACTCATACGGGTCCGCGGGCTCCGGGATGGGCGAGATGTCGCGCGGCTCGATCACGAGCGCACCGGATGCGTCGGTCGTCACGATGCCGTCGACCTGAATCCAGCCGCCCACCTCGACCGCGTCCTCCCAGTCGGGCGAGACCACGGGCACCGAGGCGGGCTGCGCGTCGATCACGCAGTGGGTGATGACGAGGCGCCCCAGCCGCAGCTGCTCGGCGTTCCCCTCGTCGGGCGTGACGAAGCCGGTGAGCGTGACGTGCGTGCCCTCGTAGGAGTCGGGGCTGGTCGCGCTGGAGAACACGGACGCCCAGTCGCCCACGCCGAACTCGCTCGTGTCGGCCGCCGCGAGCAGCACCTGGTCGGCGCCGGCGAACAGCGGCGCGGTCCCGGTGTCGCGCGCCATCGCCAGATCCACGGACAGCGATGCGGGCGGCAGGACGAGCGCCGCGACCGCGACGGCCGAGGCGAGCACGCCGCCGGTCGCCGTGGCGGCGCGGGACAAGGAGAAGGCCGCGGGACGAGGAGAATGCGGCGCGGATCGTCCTGGTGCCGCGGATTCCTCCTCGGCTCGCGCACGGTGCCCGTGATCCGCCCCGTGCCCGTGGTCGTGCCCGTGCTCGTCCTCCGCGCCCAGCGGGAGGAGGAACGAGGCGACCGCGCCGGCCAGCGCGAGCACGGCCATCCCGACCGCGAACCACGTCTGGTCGGGGTTGATGTACAGCGCGAGGCGGTCGGTGACGGCGAGCCCGAGCGTGACCACCGCGAGCACGGCGGCGAGGCCCACGCCGAGCCAGCGGGTGCCGACGGACCCCCAGCGACGATCAGACAACGAGGTTCACCCCGATCCCGATCGCGAAGGCCGCGAGCAGGACGACCGCGACGATGCCGGCCAGCGTGCGGGTCGTGAAGGTGGTGCGCATCAGCGCGAGCATCTTCACGTCCACGAGCGGGCCCACCAGGAGGAAGACGATCAGCGACCCGGGCGAAAAGGTCGAGGCGAACGACAGTGCGAAGAACGCGTCGACGTTCGAGCAGATCGCCACGGTCATGGCCAGCGCGGTCATCGCGACGATCGACAGCACGGGGTTCGAGCCGATCGCGAGAAGCGCGTCGCGCGGGATGACCACCTGCACGGCGCCGGCGATGGCCGATCCGATGATCAGCGCGGGCATCACGGCCCGCAGCTCGACGATGAACTGGGCGATGCTGCGGCGGCCGCGTCCGCCGGTCTCGTGCGCGACGACCTCGCACGTGTCGAGGAACCGACCGGTCAGGAGGCTCATCGGGTCGGGGTGACGGCTGTAGATCCAGCCGATCAGGTTCGCGATCAGCCAGCCGCCGACGATCCGGGCGATCAGGATGCCGCCGTCCCAGCCGAACGCGGCGTGCGTCGTGATGATCACGATCGGGTTGACGATCGGCGCGGCCACCAGGAACGTCAGGGTCTCGGCCGGCGTGATCCCGCGCATCAGCAGGCCGCGCGCGAACGGCACGTTGCCGCACTCGCACACCGGGATGAGCATGCCGAGCAGCGACAGCACCGCGCGCCGCGCCCATGCCCGCCGCGGCATGAACCGCTCGATCGCACTGGCGGGCACCCACACCTGGACCGCGATCGAGAGGATCACGCCGAGCATCACGAACGGCAGCGACTCGATCAGCACGCTGAGCGCGAGCGTCAGCCCGTCCTGCACGCGGGTCGGCAGCGCCTGCGGGAACAGGGCGGGCGCGAACACGTCGAGCAGCACGAGCACGCCGATCGTGGCCACGCCGATGCCGGCCCCGACCGCGATGCGGGTGGCCGGGGAGGCGGTCGGCGCCGGGGCGCCGCGATCGCGGGTGAGCGTCATGCCTTCCCGGCGGCGCACGACTCGCACAGGCCGAAGATGTCGACCACGTGCTCCGCGTCGCGGAAGCCGTGGCGCGCGGCGGTGTCGTGGGCCCACTTCTCGACGGCGGTGGCCTCGATCTCGACGGCCAGCCCGCACGAGCGGCAGATCAGATGGTGGTGATGCCCGCTCATGGTGCAGGCGCGGTAGAGCGCCTCGCCCTCGGGGCTCTGCAGCGAGTCGGCCTCGCCCGCGGCCGCGAGCCCGGCCAGGGCGCGATACACGGTGGCCAGGCCGATGCCGGTGTTCTCGTCGCGCAGCGCGGCGTGCAGGGTCTGCGCGCTCACGAAGCCGCGCGCGTCGGCGAGCGCGTCCCGCACCCGCTCGCGCTGCCACGTGTTCCGCTGCACCGCCATGGTCCGAGTCTACGGCGCGGGGCTTGCCGGAACCTGGGCGGCCGGCGCCGCCTCGGCGGCCACGCGCAGCGCGCGCTCCCGGCGCCAGGCGACCACGCGGCACACCACGTAGATGAGGAACGAGATGGTCGTGATGTACGGACTGACCGGCAGCGTTCCGGCGATCGCGAGCAGGATGCCTCCGACGGCCGACGCGAACCCGAACAGCGCCGCGAGCAGCGGCACGGCGACCGGGCCATGGCTGACCCGCATGGCGGCGGCGGCGGGCGTGACGAGCAGCGCCATCACCAGCAGGGCGCCGATGATGTGCACGGCGACGGCCACGATCAGGCCGAGCAGCAGCATGAACACCAGGCTGACGAACCGCGTCGGGACGCCGCGCGCGGCGGCCGCCTGACCGTCGAGCGAGTCGAAGCGCAGCGGGTTCCAGACCAGGATCAGCCCGACGAGCACCACGAGCGAGATGCCGATCAGCCAGCCGAGGTCCGGGCTCGAGACCGACACGATCTGGCCGGTCAGCAGGCTGAACCGGTTCGCGCTGCGGCCCTCGTACAGCGACAGGAACAGGATGCCCAGGCCGAGCCCGAAGGGCATGAGCACGCCGACGATCGAATTGCGGTCGCGCGCCCGGGCGCCCAGGACGCCGATGAGTGCGGCCGCGGCGACCGCGCCCGCGAGGGATCCCACGACCACGCTGCCGCCGAACAGCAGGGCCGCGGCCGCGCCGGCGAACGACAGCTCGCTCACGCCGTGGACCGCGAACGCCATGTCGCGCTGCATGATGAACACTCCGATCAGGCCGCCCACGATGCCGAGCACGGCGCCCGCGATCACGGAGTTGGCGACCAGCTGCAGCAGCGCGCCGTAGTCGTCGAACGAGAAGACGTCGCCCCAGTCCAGCGCCGGGACGACCGGGCCGCCGGTCACGCCGCGCCCGCCTCGGTCTCGATCGCGGTGAGCGGCACGTCGCAGTGGTCGTCCGCGTCGGGCACGCCGACGACGACCAGCCGGCCGCCGGCGCGCAGCACGTGGACGGGCGCGCCGTACAGGTCGGTGAGCACGTCGGAGCGCAGCACCTCGTCGGGCCGGCCGAGCGTGAAGCGCCCTCCCGCGATGTACAGGATGCGGTCGACGTGCCCGAGGATCGGGTTCACGTCGTGCGTCACGAACAGCACGGCCGCGTCGCGCTCGTGCCGCTCGCGGTCGATGATCGCGGTGACGGCCTGCTGGTTGGCGAGGTCGAGGCTCGACAGCGGCTCGTCGCACAGCAGCAGCGTCGGCTGGTCGGCCAGGGCCTGCGCCACGCGCAGCCGCTGCTGCTCGCCGCCGCTGAGGAGGCCCACCGGGCGATCGGCGTAGGCGGTCGCGCCCACCCCGGCGAGCAGCGCGTCGACGCGCTCCCGGTCACCGCGGCGCGGCACGGGCAGTCCGAAGCGCGGGCCCTGGATGCCGAGCGAGACCAGGTCGCGGGCGCGCAGGCTCGTGCCCGGCGGCAGCGGTCGCTGCTGCGGGATGTAGCCGATGCGCCGGTCGCCGCGGCGCACGGGCGATCCCCCGACGCGGATGTCGCCGGCGCTGAGCTCCTGCAGGCCGAGGATCGACCGCAGCAGCGTGGTCTTGCCGGATCCGCTCGGTCCCAGCACGGCGACGAACTCGCCCGGCTTCACCGACAGATCCAGCCCCGACCACAGCTCGCGCCCGCGCAGCCGGAGGGCTGCGCCGGAGATCTCGAGCACGGGCGCGGACATGGCGACAAGCCTATCCCTGGTCATGAGAATCGTTCTCGGCGCGAAGCGCCGAGGCGAGGGTGCGCCTCAGGAGGAGAGCGCCTGTTCGAGGGCGTCGACGTTGGCGGTCATCCACTCGATGTAGGTCTGGTCGTCGGCGAGCAGCTCGCTGAGCTCGACCACCGGCACGCCTGCGGCCTCGGCCGTCTCGATCACCCGGTCGGTCTCGGCGCCACCGGTCTGCGCGTTCGCGAGGACGACCGCGACCTCTCCCGACTCGACCACTCGCGTCGCCTCGAGCAGCGTGGCGGGGGCGACGTCCTGCCCCTCCTCGACCGACTCGGCGAAGCCCTCGGGCGTGACGTCCTCGAGGCCGGCCGCGGCGGCGAGGTAGCCGCCGATGGGCTCGGTCAGGAACACGCCCTCGCCCTGGTGCGTCGCGGAGAGCGACTCGAGCCGCGCCTCGAGCGCCTCGAGGTCGGCGATCAGCGCGTCGCGGTTCGCGGCGAGCGCCTCGGCGTCGACGAGGTCAGGCAGCTCGTGCTCGATCTCCTCGGCCAGGCCCTCGACCAGGTCGACCATCGTGTGCGGGTCGTACCAGACGTGCTCGTTGAAGCCCTCGATGTGGGCGTGCTCGACGTGCTCGTCGGCGGGTTCCTCCGCGTGCTCGTCCTCCGCGTGCTCCGCGTGCTCCTCCTCGGTCTCGCCGGCGTGCTCGTCCTCGGCGTGCGCCTCCTCCTCGCTCTCGGCGCCGGGGTAGTCGTGCGAGAACGAGACGACCTCGATCACGACGGCGTCGCCGCCGAGGAGGTCGTCCATGAACGGGTCGTAGCCGCCGCCGTTCTCGATCACGAGAGTGGCGCCCTGCACCGTCAGCCGATCGCGGGCGCTCGCCTCGTACGAGTGCGGATCCTGCGTCGCGTCGTCGATGACGGCCGTCACCTCGGCCGCGTCGCCCACGAGCGCCTGCGCGATCGACGCGTACACGTTGGTGGACGCGACGATCGGGGCGGACTCCGCGCCCTCGCCCGACGTTGACGCGCAGCCGGCGAGCACGACGCCGGAGGCGGCGAGGACGGTCAGAGGAAGGGCACGGCGAAGCAGCATGCCCTCCACCCTACGCATAATGAGAATCGTTCTCAAACCGGCCGCGCGTTTCAACCGTGCGGGCAGCTACTCCACCAGCAGCGCGGGCTCCTCCAGCACGGCGGCGACGTCGGCGACGAAGCGGCTGATGGCGTCGCCGTCGACCACGCGGTGGTCGAACGAGCCCGAGACGGTCGTGACCCAGCGCGGGCGGACCTCGCCGTCGACGACCCACGGCTTCTGCCGGATCGCGCCCATCGCGATGATCGCGGACTCGCCGGGGTTGATGATCGGGGTGCCCGCGTCCATCCCGAACACGCCGATGTTCGTGATCGTGATGGTGCCGCCCTGCTGGTCCGCCGGGGTGGTCTTGCCGTCGCGGGCCGTGACCGTGAGCTTCTCCAGCGCCTTCGCGAGGTCGCGCATGCTCAGGTCCTGCGCGTCCTTGATGTTCGGCACAAGCAGGCCGCGCGGCGTGGCGGCCGCGATGCCCAGGTTGACGTAGTGACGGACAAGGATCTTCGCGCCGTCCTCGCCGTCGACCCACGCCGAGTTGATCATCGGGGTGCGGCGCGCAGCCCACAGCACCGCGCGCGCGACGATCAGCAGGGGCGACACCTTCACGTCGGCGAAGTCCGGCGACGCCTTGAGCCGCTTCACGAGCTCCATCGTCCGGGTGGCGTCGACGTCGGTCCACACCGACACGTGCGGCGCGGAGTACGCCGAGCCGACCATCGCGCTCGCGGTCGCCTTGCGGACGCCCTTGACCGGGATCGCCTCGACGCGGGCGTCATCGGCGACCGGCGCGGCGGCCGGCGTCTCGACCGGGATCTCCTTCTCGCGCACCGCGGGCCACTCGGGCGTCGACATGTTGCGGAACACGCTCGCCTGCTGCGCGTGCTTGAGCACGTCCTCGCGGGTGACCTCGCCCGCCGGGCCCGACCCGGCGACCTCGCCGAGCGCGACGCCGAGGTCTCGCGCGAGCTTGCGGATCGGGGGCTTGGCGATCACGCCGACCGACGACGCCACGGGCTTCTCGGGCTTCTTGCGGCGGCGCGTCTTCGCCTCGCCCCCCGTGCCGTAGCCGACGAGCACTGATCCGCCGCCGGCCTCGGCCTGCTGCCCCGGACCGGTGGGCTCGTGCGCGTCGCGCTGCGCCGCGGGCGTGGCCTCGGCGGGCACGACGGTGATGATCGGGGCGCCCACCTCGACCGTGTCGCCCTCGGCGACCAGGAGCTCGCCCACCGTGCCCGCGAACGGGGACGGCAGCTCGACGAGCGACTTGGCGGTCTCGATCTCGGCGATCACGTCGTCGACCGCGACCGTGTCGCCCGGGGCGACGTGCCACGAGACGATCTCGGCCTCGGTCAGGCCCTCGCCGACGTCGGGGAGATGGAAGGTCTGCATCGTCAGGTCCTCAGATCAGCTGGGTCGTGGAGCGACGGGGTCATCCGTCGGGTGCGGCGCTCTCAGTATGCGAGCGCCCGGTCGACGGCTTCCAGCACGCGGTCGGCGTCGGGAAGGTAGACGCCCTCGAGCTTCGCGGGCGGGAAGGGGGTGTCGAAGCCGGAGACGCGCAGCACCGGCGCCTCCAGGGAGTAGAACGCGCGCTCGGCGATCGTGGCGGCGATCTCGCTGCCGACGCTCGCGTTGCCCGGCGCCTCCTGCACGACCACGGCGCGGCCCGTGGAGCGCACCGAGTCGAGGACGGGGCCGTAGTCGATGGGCGACAGCGAGCGCAGGTCGACGACCTCGCAGCTGGTGCCCTCGGCCTCGGCGAGCGCGGCGGCCTGGAGCAGCGTGGTCACCATGGCGCCGTGGCCGACGAGGGTCACGTCGGTGCCCTTGCGGACGACGCGGCTCGCGTGCAGCGGCAGCGCGCGCGCCGACGTGTCGACCTCGCCCTTCTGCCAGTACTTCGACTTGGGCTCCAGGAAGATCACCGGGTCGGTCGAGGAGATCGCGTCCTGGATCATCCAGTACGCGTCGTTCGGCGTCGAGGGGCTGACGACGCGCAGGCCCGGCGTGTGGGCGAAGTACACCTCGGGGCTCTCCTGGTGGTGCTCGACCGCGCCGATGTGCCCGCCGTACGGGATCCGGATGACAACGGGCAGCGACAGCGCGCCCTCGTGACGGTAGGTCAGCTTCGCCAGCTGCGTGGTGATCTGGTCGAACGCCGGGAACACGAAGCCGTCGAACTGGATCTCGACGACCGGGCGGAAGCCGTTCATCGCGAGTCCGATCGCGGTGCCGACGATGCCCGACTCGGCCAGCGGGGTGTCGATCACGCGGCGCTCGCCGAACTCCGCCTGGAGCCCCTCGGTCACGCGGAAGACGCCGCCGAGGCGGCCGATGTCCTCGCCCATCAGCAGCACGCGGTCGCTGCCCGCGAGCGCGGCGCGCAGGCCGGCGTTCAGGGCCTTGCTGAGGGTCATGGTCTGCAGGTTCTCGGGAGCCATGCTCACGCGCCCTCCTCGAACGAGGCCTCGTAGTCGGCCAGCCAGCGGCGCTGCTCGTCGATCAGCGGGTGCGGCTCGGAGTACACGTGCGAGAAGATCGCGTCGCGGCCCGGCGCCTCGAGCTGGGTCGTGCGCGTGCGGGCGTCCGCGGCGAACGCGGCGGCCTCGTCGTCGACGCCCTGGAAGAACGCCTCGGACGCCCCCCGGCCCTCCAGGTACGTGCGCATGCGCGTGATCGGATCGCGCTCGGCCCAGGAGCGCTCCTCGTCGCTGGTGCGGTACTTGGTGGGGTCGTCGCTCGTCGTGTGGGCGCCCATCCGGTACGTCACAGCCTCGATCGCGCGGGGACCGCGCCCCGCACGCGCGTCGTCCAGCGCGAGCTTCGAGACGGCGTAGCTCGCGAGCACGTCGTTGCCGTCGATCCGGATGCTCTCCATCCCGTACCCGCGGGCCCGGTCGGCGAGCGGCACGCGCGACTGGGTCGCGACCGGCACGGAGATCGCCCAGTGGTTGTTCTGCAGGAAGAAGACCTGCGGGGTCTGGTAGCTGACCGCGAACACCATGGCCTCGTGCACGTCGCCCTGGCTCGAGGCGCCGTCGCCGTAGTAGACGATGACGGCCTCGTCCCGCTCGGGGTCGCCCGACGCGTGGCGGCCGTCGAACGCGATGCCCATCGCGTAGCCCGTGGCGTGCAGCGTCTGCGAGCCCAGGACGAGCGTGTACAGGTGCGTGTTGCCGTTCTTCGGGTCCGTCGGGTCCCAGCCGCCGTGGCTCACGCCGCGCATCAGCTTGATGATGTCGACGGGGTCCACGCCGCGGATGGTCGCCACGACGTGCTCGCGGTACGAGGGGAAGACGTGGTCCTGCGCGCGGGCGGCCCGGGCGGATCCGACCTGCGCGGCCTCCTGGCCGTGGGACGGCGGCCACAGCGCGAGCTGCCCCTGCCGCTGCAGCAGCGTGGCCTGGCGGTCGAACGCCCGGATCACCGCCATGTCGCGGTAGAGCTGCTCGAGCTCGTCGTCGCCGAGGGCGTCCACGATCGGCAGGTACCGCTCCGCCGATGCGGACGACGCGATGCGCCCGTCCGCGTCGAGGATGCGGACGGTCGGGTCGGTCTCAGCCTCTGTCAGAGGGACGTCTGCCGAAGTCACCGTTCCACGCTATCCGCGGGTCCACCCGAACCCGACGGAACACTCGGGACAACGGATCGGGCGATCCCTAGGACCTTCTCCACAGACTCATGCTCCCCGATCGATATGCGCACGCCCTCGGGGAAGGGGCGGACGATGATCCCGGCGGCGTCGAACGCGCCCGCGACGGCCTGCGAGTCGTCCGACGGCAGCCAGACGAAGTTGCCCTGCGCGTCGGGCACGGGCCAGCCCATCTCCCGAAGCCCGGCGGCGAGGCGGTCGCGACGGGCGACGAGCTCGTCGACCCGCGCGTCGATCTCCGCCTGGTGCGCGAGGCTCGCCACGGCGGCGGCGACCGACTGGGCCGTGACCGACAGCGGCGTGACGGTGCTGCGGGCCGCGTCGAGCACCCGCGGGTGGCCGATCGCGTAGCCCACGCGCAGCGCCGCCAGGCCGTAGGCCTTGGAGAACGTGCGCAGCACCACGACGTTGGGGTGCGCCTCGAACACGCGCTCCCCCAGGCCGTCCACGGCGTCGGGATCGCGCACGAACTCGGCGTACGCCTCGTCGAGCAGGATGAGCACGTCGCCCGGGACCTTCTCGACGAACGCCGCGAACTCGGCGCTCGTGATGATCGGCCCGGTCGGGTTGTTGGGGGTGCACAGCAGCACCACGCGCGTCCGCTCCGTGACGGCGGCGGCCATGGCGTCGAGGTCGTGCCGGCCGTCGGGCAGGTTCGGCACCTGAACGCCGGACGCGCCGGCGATCAGCACGAGGCCGGGGTACGCCTCGAACGAGCGCCACGAGTAGACGACCTCGTCGCCCACCGTCGCGGCGGCCTGGATGAACGCCTGCAGCAGGGCCACGCTTCCGGCGCCGATCAGGACGCCGTCGGGCTCCACGCCGTACCTCTCCCCGAGGGCCTCGCGCAGCCTCGCGGCCGTCGCGTCGGGGTAGCGGTTGAACTCGGTCGCCGCGCGCGTCGCCTCCAGCACGGCGGGCAGCGGGTCGAAGGGGTTCTCGTTGCTCGAGAGCTTGAACCCGTTCGGGTCGGCCGGTCGCCCCTGCTTGTAGGGGGGCAGCGCGGCGATCTCGGGGCGGATGCGCGGAAGGACCGGCTCATCGGGGGTCATGCGGGCAGTCTATTTCTCCGCCGTCCCGAGGATGCCGTGGCGCCGGCCGGGTGCCACACTGGGGCCATGCGCTTCCTGGTCCGCGTGCTCGTGAACGCCTTCGCCATCTGGGTGGTGACGCTCATCCCCGTCCTGCAGGTGACGGTGACCCCGTTCGCCCCGGGCGGCGACCTGCAGCTCGTCCTCACGCTGCTCGCGGTGGCCGCGATCTTCGCGATCGTCAACAGCGTCATCGGAACCGTGATCCGGATCGTGGCCTTCCCGCTCTACATCCTGACCCTCGGGTTGATCTCGCTCGTCGTGAACGGCTTCCTGCTGTGGCTGACCGCGGTCATCACGGGCTCGTTCGGATGGGGCCTCGAGGTGGGCCACTTCTGGTGGGGCGTGGTCGCGGCGTTCCTGATCACGGTCATCAACTGGCTGTTCGGGATCGTCCTGCGCCCGCAGAAGAAGGACGACTGAGGCCGGAGACCCGTCAGCGCGGGTCGCCGGCGCGCTCGGCCGCGTACTCCACCGACTCGACGCGCTCGGCCTCGGCCAGCGCGGCGAAGCGGTCGGACGCGGCGGCCAGCCGCGGGTCGGCGGAGGCATCCACCTGTTCGGCCATCCGCTCGTACGACTCGCGGCTGTGCGCGTCCATGCCGAGGCTCCACAGCTCGGGTCCCGGGTCGTGGGTGTCGTGCACGACCACGCTGCCGGGAGCTCCGCCCGCGATCGGCGCCCCGCCGTGCGTGAGCCCCGTCCCGACCGGATCGTCGCGGTTGCGGAGCGTCACGCTCAGCGTGTCGGGCGGCGCGACGACGCTGACCGGGGACCCGTACGTCACGAGCGTCGCGACCCGGTACTCGCGCTGGAGCGCGAGCTGCGAGGCGATCATGCCGCCCTGCGAGTGCCCGAACGCGTGCACGGTCGCTCCGGGCTTCGCGCCGGCATCCCGCAGCGCGGCCCGCACGGCCTCGTATGACGCGGCGGGCATCCCGAAATACGCCCCGAGGTTCGATCCGGTGTCGAGCGCCTCGCTGCCGCCGCGCGCCAGGGTCCGCGTGCCCGAGACGTAGACGGCGTACTCGGCGGGCCGGTCCGCGAACGTGTACTTCTCGACCCGGATGAGCGCATGGGCCGTGTCGGGGATGCGCCGGAGCCCGTCGGCGACGCCCGTGGCGGGCCGGTCGACGCGCGTGCCGTACCCGGCGACCCGCACCGCGTCGGCCCGCCCGACCAGGCGCGCATCCGGTCCCACGACGCCCCTGCCGAATCCGCGCACCAGGTCGAGGGCTGCGGCACCCAGCAGGGTCGCGACGAACCCCGGGATGCCGTCCATGCCGAGCGACGACTGGGCCAGCAGCTCCTTCGCCCAGTCCTGCTCCCACTCGCGGGTCACCCGGTCGGCCTCGGCGAGCGCGCCGGGGCTGCGGGCCTCGGCCGCGAGGATCCGCTCCTCCCAGGCCCGCACGGCCTGGATCCGCTCGCGCCCGCGGGACGTCTCGAACGACATCCGCGTCCTCGCCTCGACGATCTCGTAGACGTCGGCCATGCGGCGCAGCTCGCCCGCGATCGCCCGCGCGCCGTCCGCCGCGGTCGCCGCGTCCCGCGCGATCGACTCGACCGACCCGTGGTCCAGCGGGAACGGCGTGGCGTGCACGGCGGCCCAGGCCCGCTCCCGGGCTCCGTCGAAGTGCGAGGCGGCGACGTCGAAGCGCGCGGCGGCGTCGCGCAGCGACCGCGTGTCGACCGCGACGACCGATCCCGACCCGATGTCCAGCGGCTTCACCCCTCCTGCCCGGCCCCGCTCGCGTGGACCATGCCCTCCCAGCGCAGCCCGGCCGACGCTGTCGTGCAGCGCTCGGCGAGCGCGACCGCGCGGCGCCGGTGCTCCTCGGCCGCCACCTGGAACCGCCCCGCCGCGTCGGACTCCCACGCGGTCGCGTCACGTCCCGCGGCGAGCGCCGCCGCCCCGGCCTCGACCTCGGCCCGGGCCGCCGCGAGGTGCTCGCACGCACGGGCGGCCAGGTCGTAGCCGGGGATGTGCGCCATGCCCCCACCGTGCCGCGTCGCGGGCCTGCCGCGAGGGCGCCCGCGGCCCGAGCGGCACAAGCCCGGACGGACGGCCGCTGTGGACGGACGATGGCACTCACGCGCGGTCCGTCGGAGCGGCAGAATGGTCGGCATGCCCGGTCCGGACCCCTTCCGCGTCGTCTTCGTGTGCACGGGGAACATCTGCCGGTCGCCCATGGCGGAGGTGGTCTTCCGCGACCTCGCCGAGCGCGCCGGCCTGGCCGACCGTGTGCTCTCCACCAGCGCGGGCACCGGCGACTGGCACGTCGGCGAGCGGGCCGACGGCCGCACGCTCGCCGCGCTCAGCCGGCGCGGCTATGACGGCTCGACCCACCGGGCGCGGCAGTTCAGCGTCGAGGCGTTCCACGACAACGACCTCGTGGTCGCGCTCGATCGCAGCCACGAGCGCATCCTGCGGCAGTGGGCGCACGACCCCGGGCATCGCGACCGCATCTCGCTGCTGCTGTCGTTCGATCCGTCCGCCCCGGGCCCGGATGTGCCGGACCCCTATTACGCGGACGACGGGATGTTCGACCACGTGCTCGGTATGATCGAGAGCGCCAGCCGGGCGCTGTTTCGCCAGCTCGAACCCGCGATCCGTCCGCCTCGAACCGGAGGACTCTCCTGACCGTTCTGCCAGCCCAGCCCCTGAGCCCCCTCGACGGCCGTTACAAGGCCGCCGTCTCGCCCCTGGGTGAGTACCTGTCGGAGGCGGGCCTGAACCGGGCCCGCGTCGAGGTCGAGGTCGAGTGGCTCATCACGCTCACCAATCACTCGCTGTTCGGCACCACGCCGCTGTCGCAGGACGAGAAGTACCAGCTGCGTGCCCTGTACCTGGCGTTCGGCCAGGCCGAGATCGACTGGCTGGCGGAGCGCGAGGCGATCACGCGCCACGACGTCAAGGCCGTCGAGTACCTCGTGCGCGATCGCCTGAGCCGCCTCGGGCTGGACCGGATCGCCGAGCTCACGCACTTCGGCTGCACGAGCGAGGACGTCAACTCGCTCGCGTACGCGCTGATCGTCAAGCGCGCCGTCACGGATGTCTGGCTGCCGGCGTACAAGGGCGTCATCCAGAAGCTGCGCGAGCTGGCGCTCGAGCACGCGGACGCCGCGATGCTGTCGCGCACGCACGGCCAGCCGGCCACGCCCACGACCATGGGCAAGGAGCTCGGCGTGTTCGTGTGGCGCCTCGAGCGCGTGCTCGCCCAGATCGAGTCCGGCGAATACCTCGGCAAGTTCAGCGGAGCGACCGGCACCTGGTCGGCGCACCTCGCCGCGGCCCCGCAGGTCGCCTGGCCGAACGTGGCGCGCGAGTTCGTGGAGTCGCTCGGCCTCACGTTCAACCCGCTCACGACGCAGATCGAGTCGCACGACTGGCAGGTGGAGCTGTACGACCGCGTGCGCCACGCGGGCGGCATCCTGCACAACCTGGCGACCGACATCTGGACGTACATCTCGCTCGGCTACTTCGCGCAGATCCCCGTCGCGGGTGCGACCGGGTCGTCGACCATGCCGCACAAGATCAACCCGATCCGGTTCGAGAACGCCGAGGCGAACCTCGAGCTGTCGTCGGCCCTGTTCTCGTCGCTCGCGCAGACGCTCGTCACCTCGCGCCTGCAGCGCGACCTGACCGACTCCACCACGCAGCGCAACATCGGCGTCGCGTTCGGGCACTCGCTGCTCGCTCTGGACAACCTCACGCGCGGGCTCGGCGAGATCTCGCTGTCGCGCGACGTCCTGCTCGCCGATCTCGACGCGAACTGGGAGGTGCTCGGCGAGGCCATCCAGACCGTGGTGCGCGCCGAGGTCACGGCGGGCCGCTCGACCATCCAGGACCCGTACGCGCTGCTCAAGGAGCTCACGCGCGGCCGCCGCGTCGGCGCCGAGGACCTCGCCGAGTTCGTGCGCGGCCTCGAGATCGGCGACGAGGCGAAGCAGCGCCTGCTCGACCTGACGCCCGCCACCTACAGCGGCCTGGCCGAGCAGCTCACCCGCTCCAAGCTCTGATCCGGGCGGTCACCCCGAGCCAGCCTGACGCGGCGCAAGGAAGAGTGCACGGCACAAGGAGGATCATCCCGATCCCGGCCTTGTGTCGCGCACTTCTCCTTGTGTGGAGTCGGCGGATGACCCCGGGTCAGTCCTCTTCGCTGTCGTTCTGGTTGCGGAGCGCCTCGTCGTCCAGGAGCGCGAGGTCGGCGCGCGTGACGAGCTGCGACGTGACCGCGTACTCGACCAGCCGCGCGCGGCGGTTCGTGGCCAGGCGGCCGGGACCGCCGCGCAGGCCCTGGACGCCCATCCGGTCGAGCTTGTCGCAGACGTTGTCGAGCTTGCGGTTGAACTTGCTCATGGTCCAGCCGAGGCGCTGGGCGGCGGCGCTGGAGGACGGCAGCTCGCTCATGCTGACGCCCTCGCGGCGCAGCATGGGCTCGGCAAGGGCGACGATCAGCAGCTTCTGCAGCGGCGTGAAGCTGACCGGCATGACCGTGGTCTCGCCGCTCATGGACGCCTCGATCTGGCTGGAGACGGCGTACTGCGCCTCCTCCGTGTAGAGCGTGAGCTCGTACGTGGTGGGGCCGGCGGTGAACACGACGACGCTCTGCGCGAAGACGATCGGCATGCGCGCACCCGGCGACAGCCAGGACTGCACCGCGCCGCCGGCGCTCGAGATGGTCGCGGCCAGGCGGGAGCCGACGTTCGCGAGCCACCACAGGCCGTCGTGGTACTGCAGCTCGAGGAACTGGCGGTGCAGGTACTGGTTGTCGTCGATCTCCAGGTCGCCCTCGCGGCCGATCACGAACGGGCGGCCGATCGGCACCTCGTGCCACTCGCCGGCGAACTCGACGCGCAGCGGGGCGATGCGCCCCGGCATGGTGTTCACCTCGACCTCGTCGAACCGTCCCGTCGATGCGCTCAGATCCGTCAAGATGCGACCCCCTCGCCTGACATATTGCCACCGGGCGGCGGCGGAATGCGGACGACGAGCCGCGATGCGCGCGTTCGGATCGCCCGCAAGCACCCTACCCCGGTGGAGCGAGGGCATTCCTGCCGCCCCTTCCCCGGGGGCGCCGGCGGGCGTCAGTCGAAGGCGGGGCGCAGCTCCTCGCGGATCGCATCGATGTTCGCGGGGCTCACCTTCCACCGCTCGGTGTCCGTGTCCTCGAAGGTCACGCCGTACCGGCCGGTGGTGCTGTCGAACTGCACGAGCAGCTTGATCGGCAGGGCGTCGTCCGGCCCGAAGTACCCGGCGAGGTACCGCTCCACCTCCGGACGCACCGCGCGAGGGCTCACGGTCACGGCCGAGATCGTCCCGTCGGGCGAGTACGCGTAGCCGTAGGCCTGGAAGAACCGGCCCTCGTTCAGCCCGAGCACCAGCGAGAACGACTCCCAGTCGTCCGCGGCGTCCTCGAGGTTCTCGATGAGCGCCCGGATCAGCGCGACGCTGGCGTCCTCGGTGAGCTGTTCGTCGGTCATGGAGCTCCTCACAGTCTCGGCATGTCGGCGGTCTTCACACGATCGAACACCGCTCCGGCGACATTGTCGAACTCAGGCCGGTTGCGGTAGACGACCTCACCGGTCGTCGGGTTCGTGACGGAGTACTTGACCGAGAACGAATCGGGCCGCACGGCACCCGGCGGGAAGACGTCGATCGAGTAGTCGACCTGGTATCCCCGGTTCACCCAGGCGGCCCACTCGTTCTCCATGGTCTTCCAGGCGCCGATGTTGAGGTTGCCGGCCTGGGGCGCGATGCCCTCGTCGGGCGTATCGCCGAAGAACCGGTGCGCGCCGAGGTGTCCGCCGTGATCGCCCTTGTCGCCCAGGCGGCCGATCTCGGTCGCATTGTCCCGGCGGGTGGACGAGCCGAAATCCTTCTTGATGGTGCCGGTCTCGGAGATGGGGCGGCCCGTGTCGCGGTCCCAGATCGTGGTCTTGCGGTTGGGCCCGTTTCCGAGATCGGTGCGCGTGCGCCTCTGCGGCGTGTCGGGCTTGTCGGTGAACTTGTCCTGCTTGCGCGTGCGGGAGCCTGTCAAATGGTGTGTGTAAGGGGTGGGTCTCCTTACGAAAGGAAGCACCACATTGGCGATCG